>CAVJEY010000188.1:0-4433 GCA_963648745.1 Christensenellaceae bacterium Phil1 | reverse complement strand
TTTCTTGCGGTAAACTGGCTGCCGCTTGCATCCGAATCCAAGCTGATACTCATATTTGCCGCGGCATTTCCGTGTGCGGTTGTAAGCACAGCGATAGCGCTCAAAGAAAACAGAAACGCGGCGCTTATGGCAGAGGGAGTTGCCATGACAACGCTTATTTCCATGGGTACGCTTCCTGTGGCGGCAATCCTGCTGACGCAGCTTTACCTGTGATTGGAGGTTTTACAGATGAACAACAAAGACTACGGCAAATCGCCTCTCAGAGTGCTGGTGCAGTATTTCAGACCGCACAGAGGGCTGTTTGTACTTGACCTTTCCTGCGCGCTCATTATGGCGCTCATAGATCTGGCGTTTCCCCTTGTGGCAAGAAGCTCGATGAATCAGCTTCTGCCTGCAAGACAGTTCGATGCGTTTTTTACGGTAATGATTATCGTTGCGGCGGCATTTGCAGTCAGAGCGGGCATGAACTATATAATCACATACTGGGGTCATATGTTTGGCGTCAGAGTAGAGGCTGATCTCAGAGAGGATCTGTTCAGACATATGCAGAGCCTCGATTTCAGATTCTTTGATAACAACAGAACAGGACAGCTTATGAACAGAATGACAGGCGACCTGTTTGAAATCACAGAGCTTTCGCATCACGGACCGGAGGATTTGTTTGTGGCCTTTGTGACAATAGCGGGGGCCATAGGCATTATGTTTACGGTTCAGTGGCAGCTGGCGCTTGTGATACTTGTAATAATTCCGATATTTCTTGCGGTTGTAATGCTCTGCCGCAAAAACATGGTTACAACCTCGCGCAATGTCAAAATAACCATGTCGGAGATAAACGGTGAGATAGAATCGGCTCTTTCGGGCATCAGAACCTCCAAGGCCTTTGCAAACGAGGAGGCAGACTATATGAAATTCGCGCAGGCCAACGATAGATTCAAAACAGCCAAGTGCGCCAGCTACAGCGCTTTCGGCAGATTCAATTCCTCGCTTGAATATTTCATGTGCATAATGCCGGTGGTTATAATGGCGTTCGGCGGCTGGCTCATAATGAAAGACGATATGAATTATGTGGATCTTGTCACATTCTATCTTTATATAAGCACATTCATAAACCCCATAAGGAAGCTGGGTAATTTTATGGAGATATTTATGAACGGCTATGCGGGGCTTACCAGATTTATAGATCTGATGAGGCTGCAGCCTGAGGTGCGGGAGCCCGCAGATCCGGTGAAGCCGGGTGCGGTCAGAGGCAGAATAAGCATAGAAAACGTATGCTTTACCTATGACGACAAGACAAGCGTGCTGGACAATATCAGCCTTGAAATAAAAGAAGGGGAAACAGTTGCCATAGTCGGCCCGTCGGGAGGCGGCAAAAGCACCCTGTGCCAGCTTATTCCAAGATTCTATGATGTGGACGCGGGCTGTGTGAAGCTTGACAATGTGGATGTGAGAAGCATTTCCAAGGAAATTCTGCGCAAAAGCATAGGAATAGTGCAGCAGGATGTGTTCCTGTTTCCGGGCACGGTTATGGAAAACATCAGATACGGCAGGCCCGAGGCAGCCGATGAAGAGGTGTATGAAGCGGCGCGCAAGGCGGAGATATATGATGACATAATGAATATGCCGGATAAATTCAGCTCCTATGTCGGAGAGAGAGGAGTGCTGCTTTCGGGAGGCCAGAAGCAGAGAATTTCGATTGCGCGCATATTCCTCAAAAACCCGCCTGTCCTTATTCTTGATGAGGCAACCTCGGCGCTTGACACAGTGACGGAAACCAGAATACAGGCGGCATTTGACAAGCTGGCGGAGGGCAGGACCACGGTTATAATAGCCCACAGACTCTCCACGATACGGAATGCGGACAGAATCATTCTCATAGATGACGGGCAGATTAAAGAAGAAGGAACCCATCAGCAGCTTATGGCCGCAGACGGCCGCTATGCAGAGCTTTACAGGTACAGCACCATATAAGCCGAAAGCTGATTGTTCTGAAAACTATTCTGAAAATACTCAAAACTATTGACAAATTTGCGTTGCTGTGATAAAGTAACAAAATACTAAACAAAGAGATTGACTAAAGGTAATTCAATGGAGGTTTTAGAAAATGAAAAAGATTTTAAGTATAGTTCTGGTTTTAGCCATGGCTTTTTCCATGTGCATGGTAACAGGCTGCGGCAATGATGATTCAACAGAAACATCATCGGATCTTCAGTACGTTAAGGACAACGGCAAGCTCGTGGTTGGTATCACAGAATTTGCACCTATGGACTACAAAGAAAACAAAGACAGTGACGAATGGATCGGCTTTGATGCAGACATGGCCAAAGCATTTGCTGAGAGCCTTGGCGTAGATGCTGAATTCAAAGTTATCAACTGGGACTACAAGATTACAGAGCTTGACAACAAAGGTATCGACTGTGTATGGAACGGTATGACTATCACAGACGAGACCAAAGCAGGCATGGAGCTTTCAAATGCATACTGCAACAACGCGCAGGTTGTAGTTGTTCCTAAAGACGTTGCCGACAAATATCAGACAGTTGACAGCGTCAAAGATCTGCAGTTCGCTGTAGAAGCAGGCTCGGCAGGAGAAAAAGCCGCTGAAGAAAACGGACTGAAATACACATCGGCAGAAGCTCAGGCTGATACTCTGATGGAAGTTTCAGCAGGCACTTCAGAAGCAAGCATTATCGACCTTCTCATGGCAGGAGCTATGATAGGTGAAGGTACTGACTATGACAAGCTTACATATACAGTATCACTGAGCAGCGAAGAATACGCTGTAGGCTTCAGAAAAGGCAGTGACCTTGCTGCAGCTCTCAATGATTTCTTCAAGACAGCTTATGCTGACGGAAGCATGATGGAAACCGCTGAGAAATACGGAGTTCAGGAATCCATAATTGAACAGAAATAATAAACTGAAATAAAAATAACGGTGAGCAGGGATAGTGACCTATCCCTGCTTATGTGTGGAGGAAATAATGTTTGGAACAGTCATATCGGCTCTTAATGAAGGTTTCCTAAAAACCTTTGAAATATTTGTAGCAACGCTTATCGGAGCTTTGCCGCTGGGCCTTTTGCTTGCTTTCGGAACTATGAGCAAGTTCAAACCAATCAAAGCCTGTACCAAGGCTATTGTATGGGCAGTGAGAGGCACACCCCTTATGTTGCAGCTGCTGGTTGTATATTACGGACCGGGGATGATTCTTGGAAACAATATATGGGGAATAGGAGATGTTGGCAGAAACATCGCAGTATATATCGCATTTATCATAAACTATGCATGCTACTTTGCGGTAGTATACAGAGGAGGTATCGAAGGCATACCTCACGGACAGCATGAGGCAGGACAGGTTCTGGGTATGACAAAAAACCAGATATTTTTCAAAGTAATCTTCATGCAGGTAATAAAGAGAATTATGGCGCCTATGTCAAACGAAATCATAACTCTTGTAAAAGATACTTCTCTTGCAAGGATTATCCTTGTTTATGAAATTATCTGGACAGGTCAGACCTTCATCAAGAGCAGCGGAGTTATATGGCCTCTGTTCTTCACAGCGGTATACTATCTGCTGTTTGTAGGAATACTGACTATAGTGTTCGGCAAGATAGAGAAGAAACTGGATTATTACAGGGGGTAGGACTATGGCATTACTTGAAATAAGAAATATTCACAAAAGCTTTGGAGACACAGAGGTGTTGAAGGGCATAGACTTTGATATGGAAAAAGGTGATGTTGTTGCAATCATCGGATCTTCCGGAAGCGGCAAGACAACGCTCCTCAGATGTATCAACTTCCTCGAAACCCCTGACCATGGCAAAATAATACTCAAAGGCGAAGAGCTCTATGATGCTGACAAAAAAGATCAGTATTCAGAGCGTGATATTCGTGAAAAACGCCTGAACTTCGGAATGGTTTTCCAGAATTTCAACCTGTTCCCGCAGTACAATGCGCTGAAAAACCTTACTCTGGCACCGGAACTCAAGCTCAAGCATGAACTTGAAAAAGGTCAGGACAAAAAAGCCGCAATGGCACAGATAAAAGAAGAAGCCATGAACCTTCTGAAAACTGTAGGTCTGGAGGAAAAGGCAATGAATTATCCATGCCAGCTTTCAGGCGGACAGCAGCAGAGAGTTGCAATAGCAAGAGCTCTTGCAATGAAGCCTGAGGTTCTGTGCTTTGACGAACCGACATCGGCTCTTGACCCCGAGCTTACAGTAGAAGTTCTAAAGGTTATCAAAGACCTCAAAAATCAGGGTAGGACAATGATAGTAGTAACCCATGAAATGAAATTTGCAAAGAATGTTGCAGACAAGATAATATTCATGGCAAATGGAGTTATAGAGGAAATGGGTACTCCGAAGCAGGTATTTGAAAATCCGCAGAGCGAAAAAACCAAATCATTTTTATTTAACGAAAAAGACTGATTCAGGTC
>CAVJEY010000187.1:0-4435 GCA_963648745.1 Christensenellaceae bacterium Phil1 | reverse complement strand
ATGCTAAGAAATACAAAGGATACCTTGAGCAGATATCATTATTCTAGAGAGCTAAATAACCTGAATACCCAAACAGATTGACGATAAAATCAGTCTTTTGGGCCTGTAAAGGCCACATACCTCTGTCAAAGGGTTCCTTGTTTTTCCCTGCAATCGCTCATCCGGATATGATTTCAGGTTCTGTACCAGCTCATATACCATAGGCTCCGGACCATGCTCTGAAGTTCTGCCGGTATCAGCATTGAAAGAAGACATTCTTCGCTTTGCATTTTCTATAGATGCCATCTCCAAGATTATACTGATTAAAATTTAATACGTTTTAACTCGTTTTTAACTCAACTATTGAGTCGAGTTAAAAATTTTAACTCGACAAATGAATTAAAACGAGTTATACTATGATTAAATCAGTAACCGGGAGGAATAATAATGCGTACAGTTCCTATGAGAGAGACATTAGAAATTGAATTCAAAAGTGATTTGAAATGCTATCCGGATCACGATTTAATTGAAGACACTGTCGGTATGGCAAACACTGTCGGAGGTGTTTTATTCCTTGGCGTTGAGGATGATGGCACCATTACCGGCGTTCACAAAAATCATAAAGATGCGGTTGGCGTTACTGCATTGATCGCAAACAGCACAGTTCCGCCGATTTCTGTCAGAGCTGAAATTATTACTGAAGAAAATCGGGATGTTCTGAAAATTGAAATACCTAGAAGTCACAGTGTTGTATCAACCGCATCGGGAAAAATTTTAAGAAGAAGGCTCAAACTGGACGGCAGCCCGGAAGTGATTCCAATGTATCCTTATGAAATACCATCACGCTTATCAGAACTGGGAATGCTTGATTATTCGGCACAGCCGCTTCCCGGAGCCACATTAGAAGACTTTGACCCAAATCAGAGAGTACGTCTGCGCAAAATAATTCAAAGCAGACAAGGCGGCGAAAAGAACCTGCTTGCATTAGCGGATGATGAACTGGATATTGCATTGCATCTTGTTACCGGAAGCTCCGGAAAATATATTCCAACTGTAGCAGGAATGCTTTTAATCGGAAAGGAAAACAGAATTTCGGAATTAATCCCTGCTGCAAGAGCCGCTTTTCAGGTTCTCGAAGGAACTGCAGTAAGAATGAATGAGGAAAGCAGCAAATCGTTGCTTGAACTTTTTGAGACTTTTGAAACCTATGTAAAAGCATGGAATCCTGAAAGAGAAACTGAATACGGCTTGTTCAGAATTCCGATTCCGGAATTTGACTGGGCTGCTTTTCGTGAAGGACTGGTAAACGCGTTTTGTCATAGAGATTATACAATGCTGGGCGCAGTAAGAGTGTTAATAGACGATGAGGGCATGAGCATCAGCAATCCCGGAGGCTTCATAGATGGCGTAAACTTGAAAAACCTTCTTACAGTAGAGCCTCATGGAAGAAACCCTGCGCTTGCCGATGCGATGAAAAGAATCGGACTGGCAGAAAAAACAGGGCGCGGAATAGACAGAATTTTTGAGGGCTCTATAATGTTTGGAAGGCCATGGCCGGATTATTCGGAATCTACAAGCAGAACCGTCAGGCTTTTTATCCAGCGCGCAAAAGCAGATGTTCCGTTTGCAAAATTTATCGCAGATGAGCAAAACAGACAGGGCAAACCTTTATCAATTTATGCTCTGATGATTCTTTCTGTTCTGCACACTGAGAGAAGATGCACTGTCATACGAATAGCCGAATTAACAAATTTAAGTGAAAACAAGATCAGATCAGCAATAGAGGCAATGATTGAATCAGGGCTGATAGAAGCTATCGGCAAAGGAAAGAATCGCACATATATTCTAAGTGAGAAAATATATCGCGAAAAAAAAGAAACCATTCAATATGTTAGGCAGACAGACATTGACAGCGTCAGATACCCGGAACTTGTGATGAAGCTTGCAAATACACAAAACGGAATAATAACAAAGCAGGATGTTGCACAGCTGTTGAAGATTTCTCCAAGTCAGGCATACTCAGTAATCAAAAAACTGCAAAAAGAAGGCTTTTTGGAGCTGCTGTGCGGCGGCAAGTATTCCAGGTGCAGGGTAATCTGACCTGTGCCGATTCAAATATTTTATGATAAAACAGACCGGTTCGCCGGTCTGCTCATTATCCGTATGGTCTGTAAAGGCCATACATCTTTGTATATAAGGATTGTTTTCCGGTTCTTTGAGAAGCTGCATATCAATATCACTCAGTTCTTTTACGACATCTTTTGCGACATCTTTTACGCCATTATCGGTGATACTGTCGTTTAACAGCCTGATATAATCTTCACCGGCATTACAGCATACCATCATCTCGCCTTTGAAAAATATTTCTGCAGTTCATGCCTGTCTTACCACAGCCTTTTTCCCGCAAAAAGCAATGCCGACTTTGATAATTGGACTTACGCCGGCGCTGCGTAGCTCGGTATCATATTTTTTTCATCAATCTGCCATATAGCACTATCTGCAAGTGATTCCAAATCAGCCTTGTCATTGTTTGTATGTTTGAATTCAAAAATGAAACCGGGCATTCCTTTTATCAAAGGCGTCAGCTGTATATCAAAACGACCCAGACCGGATTCCCGGTTGGAGTGTACCTTGTAGCGATTCCCGAGAACGGCACATAGCCCCAGCATCATGCCATGATAAAAGGCTTCATTTGCTCCATCCATAGAAGAAATGCTTTTAAGCATAAAATTTTCCAGCAAAGACTGGAGCTTTTGCGTATCACCTGAAAAAATTGCCTGACTGATAGAAACAGAAGTGTCATTTTGGTTTGTCCTGTTTAAGATCTCTTTTTCATATACAAAAGCAATTTCTTTATTTGGAATTGCGACATCACACATAAAATTACCATCAATCTGCGGGTAGCTTGCAGCAATTTTGAGGTAGCCTGCCACAAGCAGGAAACTATATATGCTGTATGGATTGTTCTGCACTTCCGGGTAGATTACGCCGGTATCCACATATGTTGTGATTTTTTCTCCGCAAAGCAGTCTGTACAGATCCTCTGTGATTTCCGGTGTAGCTGCCGCTATAATTTCACCGATAATTTCATTGCTGCCGGTAGACTGCCAGAATGCCTTAGGAAAAAATTTGTCTGCAATATAGTTGATTACCGACCATGGATTAAAAATTTCTGTATTGCCAAACAGGTATCCGTCATACCAATCACAAACTTCCCTGAAGTTTTCCTCTTTGCCGTAATAATGCAGCATAGCTTTTACTTCTTCTGCTGTAAATCCAAAATATTCGCTGTAGTTTTCATCCATAATCGAATTGATTTTCAGATTGTTCATACCGCTGAAAATGCTTTCCTTGGCCACACGCAGAATCCCTGTAAGAAATCCAAAGGCCAGATGTGAATTGTCCTTCAGGCCACCTGAAAAAAAGTTGCGCATAAAATTTATGATTTCAGTATAGAAATCACAGTTATGTCCCTGTTGAATCGGAGTGTCATACTCATCAATAATGATAATACACTCTTTGTCGTAATGTTTGTGCAGCAGCAGTGACAGGAGCTGCAGTCCCATCTGGCAATCCACTTCATTGGCATTCTCACCGGCAAGGCGATGATATTGTTCCTTTTCATAAGCACTAAGGGCAGGACTTGTTTCCAGTTCGCTGTGCCGCATAAATTCCAAAGAAATAAGCCTTTGGATTTTCTGAAAAGTTTCTTCCCATGTAAGACATTTAACATCCTTGAATGTGAGGAATATAACAGGATATTTCCCCTGATGCTGAGTATATATATCACCGCACTGCCAAATTTGCTTATCCTTAAAATATTTTGATGTATCTTCTGATGTTTTTTCAAAAAACACGCGAAGCATATCCATATTCAATGTCTTGCCAAAACGCCGCGGACGTGTAAAAAGTGAAACCATTGGTTTTGTATCAAGAAAATCACGAATCATTAAAGTTTTGTCAGCATAATAGTAGTTCGTAGTCGCAGCCTTAAAATCAGAAACACCAATAGGCAGCGGTTTCTTCTTTTCACAGGAATCCGCTGAAAAAGTATCTTTCGGAATCAGCCACTCGCGTCCTTTCTTGACTGCTCCCGGCAATTTGCCCTGTTTGCACATCTGTTGAATTCTGCGGACAGTAATCCCCATTGCCGATGCTGCCTCAGCGCAGGATATATATTTCATAATACACCTCCGAACATATCTATATCATAATTGTACCATGCGTAACGAAATGGAGCAATTAAAATTTCGTTTTTGTTTCGTTTTCCTGCTACGATTGAAATTCCAACATTTCAGGCTATTTGCACACTTCAAATCAAAATAAATAGGGTGCTCTAATATTAAAGCCCGGCTTTCGCCGGGTTTCTTTGTTAATCAAGTTATTTGTTTTTCCTATACATCTCGCCCTGCTTTACCATGCATTCCTGCTTGTAAAAGCTGATACCGTATTTCTG
>CAVJEY010000186.1:0-4447 GCA_963648745.1 Christensenellaceae bacterium Phil1 | reverse complement strand
ATATATACCGATTGCCACTGACGGGTCCCCTTTTTCAACTTTCCATAGAGTGGCCCGGCTTATATCCGCCCGCTCTGCAACCAGTGCTGTTGACAGACTCCTGCGAAGCCTTGCAAGCTTTATCTGTTCTCCCATTGTTTCAAGTATCTGCTTCGTTGCGGGGAGAATTGTAACTGCTTTTTTACCCATGTAATCAACTCCTTAATATTTATAATTATATACTATAAAAGGATAACGGTCAATAATTATAAACGTTATAGCTGATTTGACTATAGGAAGTAATTTAAGCAGACCGGTGTTAGCTATTATTCTTTCCAATAGTTATATTAATATGAGCCACACAGCCTTGCTGACTATATGAAGAATTATATGACCTGTCATAGCATACCATATGCCGTATCTGCGGTACAGCCGACCAAACAGCAGTCCGAAGCCGCCGTTTAGCAAAAATCATCTTGCAAGCAGCATTGGAGTAAGTGCTCCGAAAGCAGCAACTGTTGCAGGCAGATGACATGCCGCAAACAGCAGCGCCGAAATTATATTGGCCGATATAAAGATTATGTTTGGCAGCTTTTCCTTTGGCGTATTTTTGCAAAAAAGCTTCCACAGGATGAATGCAATAAGAGACATGAGGAATAATCTCATAAGGATTTCCTCTATGATACCGCCGTAAAGAACAGCAGCTCCAAAGCCTGTGGCAGACAGTCCCGAACCTGTTACAGAGATTTGGATTAAAGGCTCATATGCTCCGAAAGTCCAGTAATCCAGACTGAATACAAGCCCAGCGGAGGTTACCAGCGCAATGGTTTTAAACAGTTTGTCCTTTTCTATATACAGAGGTATCCAAAGTCCCGTTTTATCTGCAAAGATATATCCGAAGAAACAGCATACAGCAACAAGCAGGCTGCCCTGAACTGCCGAGAGTATAATCAGCATTGTTTTGCTTCCAAGCTGATTTACGGCGCCTGCGATAATATCTGCGGGATAAAGCTGCATCTGATAAAAAGCTGTCAGAATAACAGCAGGAATGATAATAGGGAGCATTATAGCCGAAAAAAGAAGCGGCTTTTTCAGATTTCTCATTTCGCCACCTCTTTTCCATATATCTCAACACAGTAACCCTTGTGGCCGCATTCCGGGCATTTCAGTTTTCTGGTCGCAGGTGTATGCGCCGCAAAAATTGTTTCTTTAATCCCCGGTCTGAAAATCTTATGACATTCCGGACAGATATACAGAGTTCTTTTGAAATAGTACATTGAAATCCATACACCTAAAGCAACTATAACGGGGAGTCCTGCCACAAACGGCCACCAGATGCCTTTTGAAATCCATATAATAAGGGTTCCTATTTCGATTATGTCCATTATTACCCCAAGTACGAGCATTACCGCATGTACTTTGCGCAGTTTTTTTCTGTTTTCCATAATACCGGCTATATCACCTATGGAGTCTGCGGAGAAATCGCCGGTAAGCTTCATTCCCTTTTTAAGCTCTGCAATAAGGGCAAGCTTTTTTTCGTTTTCTTCTATTTCTCCTCTCAAAGCTATTTCCTGCTGCTGCAGGATAAGTGATATAACCTGCTCCGGATGAGCCTCTTCAAGAATTTCTCTGATAGAGTCTATGGAAAGACCAAGGCTTCGGAGGAAGCATATGGTTTTCATTTTTTTGAGGTCGTCCTCTGAATAAAGCCGCCTGCCGCCCTCTGACAGCTGACTGGGAACGAGAATACTGCGTGAGTCGTAATACTGCACGGTCCTGACAGTCACTTCGCAAAGCTTAGCTATTTCTCCTGTTGTATACATTGACATAGCCTTCACCTCCTTTCTGTTAGAGGTTATTATAAAGTATTACGCAGCGTAACGAGCAAGGGGTATCTGTGAAGTTTTAGCTTAATTCTGCAAAACTACCTGAACACCTTTTTGATATGATGATGGGTGATATAATCTCTGACAAAAGCCGCAGCCTCTTCATCGGGAAGAACCGTGCAGGCTTCGGGCTGCTTCATATATTCCCTGCAGGCCGTTCTGTGCTCTGTGGGAGTACAGCCCCACCACTGCCTGAAGGTCTTGTAAAAATATTTGGGATCTGAAAACCCGCAGGCATAGGATATATCGTAATTGGGCATATCGGTAAGAAGCAGCAGATGCTCAGCCTCATAGCAGCGTATGTAGCCTATCATCTGACTGTAGCTGTAAAAGGCTGTTTTGCTCATAAACTGGGACAGATAATTCTCACTTATATGCTCCATCTGCGCAAGCTGAGTGACTGTTATCTTTTCTCTGAAATGTTCGATGCAGTAGCCCTGAATATGATAATAGCGGTTGTAGAAGTTTTCGTTTATATAGTCATCATAGTATTGATAATTAAGCCAACAGAAATATTTAATAAACAGAGAAACAAGTCTCTCCACGGCGCGTATATCGCCTTTGCCGTATTTGCCGGCATTTCCCGAAAGCGCAGTATATGCAAGTGACAGAACTATATCCTTTACCTGCTCCATAGGCTTTTGCTGATAAGGATAGCAGTGATAGCTTTCGCAGGTAAAAAAATGATACTTGAGATTATCCCATGGTATGCTTAGCTTTGTCAGATCAAGATTAAAAATCAGAGTGGTATTGTCAGTATCGGAGTAAAGATAATGAATATCATCAAAATCAAGAGTAAACAGCTCTCCCTCACTCAAAACCACCTTCTGATGAGATGAAGCAACGGTAACAGAGCCGGCAAGACAATATACAAGCTCAAGCGCGCTGTTGTGATAATGAGGATAAATCCTCCCTATTTTCCGGACAGATACCTGATACGGCCTGTCATAATCTGTTTCTGTAAGTATTTCTTTAATATCCATATGTATATAATAGCTGATTCTTCGTCAAAAGCAAAGTATTTTGAGCAAAAACGACAATGGTATTTTTCAGAATAGTATATCATAATTTTCTTGAAAGACGCAATACTTCAATATATTTTGTTTTTACGGAGGTAAAAAAATGAAAAATCAAAGCAGCGTGCCTCAGAGCAGCATCGGACAGGACGGTGTGGCAGGATTAAAAAAACACACCATGAAGCCTTTCCAGATAGCATTCCTGCTATTCTGCCTTGTGGCGGCGGGAGCATTCGGAATAGAAGATATGATTCCGACATCAGGTCCCGGACTTACAATAGCAATGCTGGTAATATTCGCAGTCATTTGGGCATACCCAATCTGCCAGATAGTATCTGAGCTGTCGGCACTTATGCCAAGTGAGGGAGGTATCTATGTATGGGTAAAAGAAGCCTTCGGAGAATTCTGGGGATTCTGTATGGGCTGGTGGGGAACCATCTCCATATACTTATCATCGGCAACCTATGTTGTACTGATTGTAGGCTATGCAGCAGACTTCATACCGGTATTAAACGATCCGTTTGTATCCTTTATAGTTAAGTTTGGAATAATCGCCTTCTTTGTAATAATCAATCTGATGGGACTCAAAGAAGTAGGTATGGTAAGTACAATACTTTCAGTGCTGATACTTGTAGCCTTTACAACAGTTACGATAGTAGGCTTCTGCAACTGGGAGTACAATCCGGTAGAGCCGTTTACACCGGAGGGGCAGTCTGTAATAGACAGCCTCGGAGGCAGCATATGCCTTGTAATCTGGATGTACTGCGGATATGAGTGCGTGTCAAATATGGCGGGAGAGCTTGAAAATCCTGAAGTCATTCCTAAAGGCTTCAAACTGGCAATGCCGCTTATAGCTTTAAGCTATATACTTCCTACAGTAGCAGGGCTTGTATCTGTAGGCCCTTGGGAAGAATGGGGAACCGAAGGTCTTGGCTACGGCGATGTGCTTACACAGTGCATGGGCTACGGCTGGGGCGTTGCATTTCTTGTAATTGCAATAGCATCACAGGCCGCGATATTCAATTCATATATAGCGGCAGGCTCAAGAGGTTTTTTCGTAATGGCAGACGACCATCTGTGCCCTAATTTCTTAGTTAAAGTATCCAAAAAAAGAGGCGTTCCTGCGCTGGCAATACTGCTGCTTGGAGCATTCTCAGTAGTAATGATGAACTTTAACTTTGAGACACTTGTAACAATACTTACACCGCTGGCACTGATGGTATATGTAATACTCGGTCTGGCTCTTCTCAAGATAAGAAAAATGTATCCTGTGGAAGAGAGAAAATGCTGGTATATCAAGGGCGGCAAAGGCAAAATTACACTGATTGCAATCCTTCCTATGGTAATTGCAGTCATCGGCCTTCTGGTAAATGGTACAGAGTATTTCCTGCTTGGCTTTATCTCAATCGGTTCAGCCCTTGTATTCTACATAATTTTCAAATGGCTGTACGGAGGAATGTACAAAATCGACCCGGTCAGATATCCTATCAACCCTAAGACAAGAATGGCAAAGGGCGATCTGCAGAGATTCGGCGCATACATACTTGCATTCGGACTGTATGCTAT
>CAVJEY010000185.1:0-4476 GCA_963648745.1 Christensenellaceae bacterium Phil1 | reverse complement strand
ATATATTCCTCATCGGTAAGGCATGTATCTGCAAGAGAGCTGCAGGACAGTTCGAATCTGACACCTGAATTTGCGCATATTTTTTTCTTGTACGCAAGCAGAGCGTCAACAACAGGCTGACCGCTGTAATGTTCGCCCACATATTTTTCGCAGTCCGAAACAAGTTCCTCAAGAAATTCCGCATCTTCTTTTTTGCTGTTTATTTCTTCAAGCAGGCTTTTGATTTCTTTTTCGTACTGCCTGATTTCTTCAAGCTGTGATGACTGAAGCTCCTGCTTTTTTTGCAAAAACTCTTTTTTGTATCTTGCCTTGATGATTACATATATGATGATGGTGATGATTGCCAGAGCCACGGTGCTTGATATGATTATAAGGGCTCTTAGTGCTGCTGCTGTCATTGTTTTGAAAACTCCTCCGAATTATCGTGGTTATATCCGGCCATGCGGTATGCCACAAGCCGGTTTTTGAGGTCATGTTTTGCCTCTCTGAGCTCCTGCTGAGCCTTGAGGACTCTCCGGTAATGCAGGTTCTGAGCTTCTGTTTTTATCTGCACAAGGCGGGCATCCTCTCTTGTCTGCAAAAATACACTTGTAAAAAATATAAGCAGGCAGACCGAAACCCATGCAAGCAGCAGGCCGTAGCATACAACTAGAGGGCCCTGCGCCATGTCCTCGGCAGTGAGGGCAACAAGATTTTTTAATATCATAAATGCAGACAGAGGCACTACCATTCCCCAAAACAGAAGCAGCTTGAGCCTTCTCTGCAGATTTGCCATGATTACTGTGCATTTGCGGCACAGCATGAGTGAAATTGCAAAGCACAGCGCGGTAGATATGATTCTTATGATGAAATCAGAGCCTGTTGCCGTGAGCCTGTCAAACTGCATACTTACGGCCTCTCCCGACAGAAGGCTGTATATTATTGTGAATGCTGCAATCAGTCCGGTGCCGATGATGTTGTAGACAAACTGGTAAAAATACTCCAGAATGAGCATGTCTATGATTTTGTCCCTGCGAACCAGCAGTATGTTTACAATCTCCGCCAGAAGCCATGTGAGCATAAGAACGATATTATTGTCTGATACCGGCGAGACGGACAGATATGCAAATTCATTGATACCGTATACAGCTGCCGCAATCAGCATTGTCACATATACATTAAACCTGAGCCAGGATTTGTATATTACCGGATATTTGGCCACATGGCCTGAAGCCATAAGAGCCGAGTCGATAATTTCGTAAACCAGCATATATTAAATTCCCTTCATTAACTGTGCAATATCAAGTTTAATGCAGTTTGCGGTAAAAGTCAATTTGACGCGTGCAAAAAGTTACATTTAACGTGCAAAAAGTTACATCGGGGTAGAATGTGACGAAAATTGATGTATAATGAATATGTACTGTAGTTTTGAGGGGGTTGCGGCGGATTGGCACAGGCAGATTTCAAGGCTTTGCTGATTACCGGGGGAGACTTGATATAACAGAGAGGGTTTATGAGGGCACTGCGCATGAGTTTAGCTTTGGCGGTGCTTTCTGTGTATAAAAATTGAGATAGAAAGCTATATTTAAGGCATAATATTATTATCGGAGGATTGCTATGGCAAGTAAAAAAGTTAGTAAAGCACGAATGTTAGCATTATTTCTTTGTTTGGTTTTAGTTTGTACACTTATAACGCCATATCATGCTTATGCTGCAAAGAAAGTAATAGGTTTGGTTTCGGAACAGGAATATCAGAGTAAATATACGAATGGTGAAGATTATACAGCTGTACCATATTACAGATATGCGACAAGGACAAAACAAACCACAACAAGTGGTTATTCATCGCTTTCCGGCTGGACACAATCCGGTAAAAAGCTCGTGAGCAGCAGTGCCGGAGGCTGGAGCAGAAGCGCGGGAACAGCAGGAACAAGTCGTGATAACAATTATGAAACGGTAACTAAAGTAGCAAGTACAACAGGTTATGAATATTATGTATGGGTATGTAATCATAAAACCTGGTTTTGGAAGAACAACGGAGCAGTACATAATAATGGGACTTGCAGATCAAAAAACAAACTGATTATATATTCGTCTAAGGGAACTATTGGCAGCAAAGATTCGGATGGAGCTTATACTGCACCAAAATCCTTTTCTATATCAAGCCCGGGGAGTTTTTCTACAATTTATGGAATGACATGGAATGGTTCTTCTATAAGTTCATGGACATCAGGATCAAAAATAACACCAGTATGGAGAGGTGGCACTGTTACATATTATAAGACCACGGTAGAAAAATACCAATATTCATATTGGAAATGGAGTGATTGGAGCAGTTGGAGTGATTGGACCGCTACAGTGAAATCTACAGATGATACATGTAAGAAGGACAGTACAGTAATGTATTATGTTACTGATATTCGTAAAGAAAAACAAACGATATCAGGCAGTTCTTCATATAATGTTAAATGTGGCGATTCTGACTTCAGCCTTGGATGCAGCACTAACGGAGACAGTGTACTAAGCTACAGTTCCAGTGACAATAATGTTGTGACTGTTAATTCAGGTGGATATGTGAGCGTCGAAGGAGCTGGAACAGCAATAATAACAGTTAAAGCTCCTGTGACTGAAAATTTTTATGCTGCAGAGAAGGCGATACAGGTAACTGTAGCCAAGAAAAATCAAACTATAAGCGGACGCGATACATATAGCGCCACTTATGGTAGTGAAGGGTTCAGTATCGATGCGGCAGCACAGACCGGTTTGACGTATAGCACAAGTAATGCTGGTGTTGCAGATGTGGATAGTTCCGGATATGTAACAATAAATGGCGGAGGATCTGCAATAATAACTGTTACAGCTGCAGCTTCGGATGTATATAATTCGGCAAACAAAACTATAAATATAAATGTCGGAAAAGCATCTCAGACGATTTCCGCACAGGATAAATATGATGTAAATTACGGAGATGAACCTTTTTACTTGGATGCAGAATCTGAATCAGGAAAATTCAAATATAAAAGCAGTAATAAAAAAGTCGCAACTGTTTCTTCGAATGGTAAGGTCACGTTGAAGGGTTTAGGCAAGGCAAAAATATATATTACGGCAGTGGCAGATTCAAATTACAAGGATGCTAAGAAAACGGTACAAATCACTGTAAAACTAAAAGCACCTGAATTGGAAAGCAATGTGGTGGGATCTGACGATGTCGTTCTTACATGGGATAAAGTCAAGGGTGCAAGCGGATACAAGATTGTGGTGCTGAATGGCGGAAAGCAGAAATCAAAAGTAACCAAATCGAGAAAAGCAACCTTTAAAAATATTTATAAGGGAGAAACGTATACTTTTAAAGTGAGAGCATACAAAATTGTAAACAATAAAAAGGTGTACAGTTCGTATTCAAATAAAGTGGTAGTAGAAGGCAAATAAAAAATAATAATACAATGGACAAAATATCAGGTTTGCGTAACAGATGGGACAGCATATTCTTAAAAGATAATATAGGTAATAGACTGGCGAAAATACTGAGTGCAATTATAGTAGCTTTTTCAGTAAATTCCATGGTGGATATTTCCCCATATCTTATTGAAATTGGTAAGCCTATAATTGTAGCCGGCATATGCATATTTACAATTCTATTTTATTTCAATTGCCAAATAGCAGTTGTGTTTTATGGAGCAATTCTAATATTTATAATGAGTGGAGTCTATCCCATATTAATATTAGCAGCCGGATTGTTGTGCTTGGCAGGATGTAATTCATCATACATTGTATGCCTAATAATTGTTGTTACACCTGCCTGTATTACCATGGGCAATAGTGCGGAGCTTTCTTATTTTATGCTTGCATTTGCTATATACTTCATATCCAAAATAGGAAGTGGTATATGCAAATTGGTATATCCGATATATTTCACTGTATTAGGATTCTGCTTTGGTATGTATGGCTCATTTATTGACTTTCATAAAGCAAGATATTGGATTGATGAGGGTTTTGTAGATTATGAAAAGAATTGGGTAGACATAAGTGGCATTTTAGGAAATGTTGTCTTGATAATTATGTTGAATATTATTGCAGCGTATGTGTTGTATAAAATTTTTAACATAAAGAACATCAAGTTTTTAGCCATACAGATTGATGTTAGGGATTTGGTATGCTTTATTGCAATGATTGTGATTTTGGTTGCAGAATTTATACTGATACCAGAGTTCAGTGAACTTTGTGTTGAAGGGCATGTGGGGATGATGATATCGCAAGTTGTTGTTGCCTATATTATTACCAGACCGCTTGCATCATCTGAAATTCTTAGAGAAATAAATAAGAGACAAGGCGAGACGGATGCTTATGTTGAGCAGTTCAGAAAAGGCGGCTTTCCTGACATATGCAGAAGTGCAAAAGATGAACTTGTTGATGTAATAGGAACTTATATTGATAAGAGTAAATTTGAAACAATCATTGATGCGAACAGGGTTCCCATTAATGCTGCTGTTCTTTTCG
>CAVJEY010000184.1:0-4492 GCA_963648745.1 Christensenellaceae bacterium Phil1 | reverse complement strand
GCTGCTGAAATCTGAAATGGCTCCCTCTACCGCATTTTTTTCGTTTTCGGCTGTCATCAGGTCAAGCTCTGTCTGCCTGTAGCTGTCATTAAGCGCCTGCAGTTTTTCCTGCGCTCTGCTCATTTCATCCGATGCCTCATTCATGGCCAGCACTTTGGCATCTCTTTTTTGACTCAAAGCCTCGATTTCTTCCTGCAGGTTTGTTATCTCTGATTTCCTTTCGAGCAGGTTTGCTGTTTTGTTTTTGTATTTGCCGCCTGTAATGGCGCCTACCGTATTTATTATTTCGCCTTCAAGGGTTACAAATCTCAGGCCTGCGCCCGCTTTTTTGGACATTGCTGCCGCATTGTCCATGGTATCGACTATAACCACTCTGCCCAGCAGATATTCAAATGCCGCCGCATATCTGCTGTCAAAGGAAACACATCTGTCCCCGTAACCTAAAAATCCCGCAAATCTGCTTGCATCCGCCGCGGCTCTCTGATGTCTGATGGATTTAAGCGGTATGAATGTAAGTCTGCCCGCTTTGGCCTGTTTGAGTGATACTATGGCTTTTTTGGCACAGTCATCATCTTCGCATATTATATTCTGCATAGCGGCTCCCATGGCTGTTTCGATTGCCGTTTCATATCCTTTGGGAACACTCATAAGCTCTGCGGCAGTTCCGTATATGCCGGAAATTCCCGCTTTCATAATGTATTTTACCGCAAAGTTATAGCCTTCATAGTTTGACTCCATTTCTTCGATTGTCTTTTTTCTGGCTTCTTTGCGGCTTATGTCTATTTTGAGTGCCTCTATGTCCTTTGCAAGCTGTTTTGCTGTTTCTGAGCTGCTGCCGTATACTTCTCTGATTCTGCCTGCTTCTTCTCTGATGCTCTCAAGGCCTGATCTGAGCTGTGATGCTTTGTCTGCCGCATTCTGCAGATCGGCTTCTGATTTGCCCTGAATAGATTCGGATTCTCTCTCTGCCGCTATCTGAAGCTTTCTTTTTTCGAGGCTTTCTTTGAGGCTGTCAATGCCTGCTGCCTCTGTCCTCTTTGCCGATGCTTTTGAGCTGTATTCAAATATGCTGTTTCTTTCGCTGTTCAGCGACACCAGGGCATTGTTTACCTCTTCGGCCTTGAGCGTATATCTGTCAATGGCAGCCTGCAGACCGGCATTAAGCTCTGCCAGCTTTGCCTCCTGCTCATGCCTGCTGTCCATCATGCTCTCTGCGTTTTGCCGTTCGATCTCAAGCTTGCCGTCAAGCTCCGATATTTCGGAAGTCAGTCTCTGTCTGTCCCTGCCTATTGCGGCAAGTCTTTCGGTGTTAAGCTCATGCGCTTTTTCGAGTCTGTTGATGTCGCTGACAATGTCCATAAGCCTTGTCCTTGTTGCTTCCGTAATTTCATCAAGGGCTCTTACTCTGCTGTTTGTGGCTTCAAGAGATTTGTCAAGCTTTTCTTTTTTGTCTTTTATGTCCGCTATGGATTTGTCTGTTTCTTTTAATTCGTTTATGAGTTCGTTTGTTTTTTCTTCGATACCCTCCACATTTTTGAGGGTTATGTTGATTTCAAGCTCTTTGAATCTTTCTCTGAGGCTGATATATTCGGAGGCCTTGGCGCTGTCCTCGCGCAGTCCGTCTATACGGCCTTCAATCTCACTGATTATATCGTTTACTCTGTCCAGATTTCCCGATGCGGCTGTCAGTTTTCTCTCTGCCTCCGCCTTGCGGGTTCTGTACATGACAATACCGGCAGCCTCTTCAAATATCTCGCGCCTGCTTTCGGTCTTATTGCTTACTATATCCGCTATCTTGCCCTGTCCTATCAGAGAATATCCGTCTACTCCTATACCTGTATCCATTATCAGTTCTCTGATGTCGCGAAGTCTGCACTGGCTGTTGTTGATGTAGTATTCACTCTCACCCGAACGGTACATTCTCCTTGTAATTGCAACCTCGCTGTATTCTATGGGAAGTATTCCTGTAGAGTTGTCTATCGTCAGTATTACCTCCGCCATGCCTCTTGATTTGCGGCTTGCCGTTCCGGAAAATATGACTTCTTCCATTTTGCCGCCGCGAAGCATTTTGGGGCTCTGCTCTCCGAGAACCCATCTGATGGCATCGGAAATATTGCTTTTGCCGCTGCCGTTGGGGCCTACGATACAGGTGATTCCCTTATGAAATTCTATTGTTACCGGATCCGCAAAAGATTTGAATCCATGCATATATATTTTTTTAAAGTACATTATGTAGTCCTCTTTCCAGTGCTTCTTTTGCGGCCTGCTGCTCTGCCTGTTTTTTGCTTCTGCCGCTGCCGGTGCCTATCAGTGTGTCTCCAAGGAAAAGATCCATATAGAAGGTCTTGCTGTGATCGGGGCCTTCTTCTCTGCTGACACGATATATGAGGCGGCCTCCGCCTGCAGCCTGAACCTGCTCCTGAAGGTTTGATTTGTAGTCCTTCATAAGTCTGCCTTTGATCGCATCGTTAATCATATCGCCGCTGAGCATAAGAAAAACATCTCCTGCAGCCTCATATCCGCCGTCAAGATATACCGCCCCTATAAGGGCTTCGACAGCGTCTGCCATTATTGACGCTCTTCTGCGGCCTCCCTGTTTTTCTTCGCCGTGTCCCATCAGCAGGTATTCACCGATTTCGATTTTTTGAGCCTGCTGTGCCAGTGCTTTTTCACATACCACCGCAGCTCTGAGTTTGGTGAGTCTGCCTTCTCCCGATTCGGGACATCTGCGGTACAGCTCTTCTCCGCATATTGCATCTATAAGGGCGTCTCCGAGAAATTCAAGACGTTCGTTGCTTTCGGTTTTGCTCAGCAGATGCTCTTTGACATAGGAACTGTGGGTAAGCGCCTGCTGCAGCAGCCTGCTGTCCTTAAAATGGTAATTTATTCTGTTTTCAAGTTCAGACAGCTTACTCTTCAACATCTATGCCCTCCATTGCAGAAGAAATTCTTCCCACAACATTCTCCTGAGCGTACGGGATGCCCTTGATTATGGCATTTTTGACTGCTGCTGCGCCGGATGAGCCGTGGATTTTGAGTATATGCCCGTTTACTCCCAGTATAGGAGCTCCGCCGTATTCCGAGTAGTCAAATTCGTCTTTGATTTCCCTGACTTTGCCTGCAAGAAGCACTGCTCCCATTTTGGCTGAAATTCCGGAGGTGAATTTGTTTTTCATTGTTTTGAGCAGGTTCCATGCAAAGCCCTCTGTGAGTTTGAGAATTATATTACCCGTAAAGCCGTCGCATACTATAACGTCGCAGGCTCCCTTAGGCACATCTCTTGCCTCTACGTTGCCTATGAAATTAATGTCTGCTTCTTTAAGAAGCTTGTGCGCCGCTTTTGTAACTGTAGTGCCTTTGTTTTCTTCTATGCCAAGGTTCACAAGACCTACGCTTGCGTTTTTTCTGCCCATTACTTTTTCCATATACAGGCTGCCCATTATTGCAAATTCCAGCAGGTTTGACGGTCTGCATTCGGAATTGGCTCCCGCATCAACTATGATTGACGGCAGGGCTCCGCCTGCTATAGGGTATATGCTTGCTATTGCAGGTCTGTCTATCCCCGGAATCCTGCCCAGTATAAACAGACCTCCTGCCATATATGCACCTGTATTTCCGGCTGATATGAAAAGATCCCCCTCGCCTTCTTTGAGCATCGTAAGACCTTTTACCATAGATGAGTCTGTTTTTCTTCTGATGGCCTTGACGGGCGAGTCTTCGTTTTCTATTACTTCAGAAGTATGCACCACCTGTATTTTACTCTCATCATAATTGTATTTCGCAAGCTCGGCATTGATTTCGTCCTCTATGCCTGTAATTATTATCTGATGGTCAATCTGTGAGGAGGCTTCAACCGCTCCTTTAACTATTTCAAGAGGGGCATTGTCTCCGCCCATTCCGTCCAGTATGATTTTCATAATATACTCACCCTGCTTTCCTAAAATTACATCTGACTATACAAATTATATGATAACATAATCGCAGTCAAATTGCAATTTTCAAAGGCAAAGTGCGCAAAAAAACAGAGCAGGGAAAAAATCCACTTAATTATAAAAGCAAGACGGCCTAAAAATGTTGAAATTCAGAGAGTTTATTGATTTTTACATATAGTTGTGCTACGCTAACGGCAAGCGGCTGTTCCCTTCAGACGAAAGGACATTTTCGTACCCTCCGGAAAGGAGAGTGATACAAATGAGTTTTCAGGAAGTAATCCTTTTGCTAAGTTTTCTTGGCGGAGCCATATTAGAAAAAACGAAAAAAATAACCGCCGCGGCTTCCAACTAGGGCGATTATTTTTTAATCCACTAAAATCGCTTAAAAATCTCCTGCTGCACAGCAGACCGACTGTTTCAAATCCACCTTGACCAAGGTAATTATATTACAGCTTCTCTATATCCTCTGCAGAAAGTCCTGAGGTTTCGGCTATAATATCAATGTCAACACCCTTGTCTTTCAGAGCCTTCGCCATCTCAATCTTCTCTGCTGCTCTGCC
>CAVJEY010000183.1:0-4506 GCA_963648745.1 Christensenellaceae bacterium Phil1 | reverse complement strand
TGCCAATCGCATTTCATGCTCTTGGGAAAGCCTTGAAGCCCTAGTCCGGTTTGTGCGAGCAAACCGTGACAGGTCTCATGCAAGAGTTCTTTTCCTGCTGTTGTAAGAACTCACTGCTACGTTTGACCTACTAACGATTTGTTTCACAAATCGAGTTAGGTCATAAACTGAAAAATTGCACTCTCGCTGAAGCTCGGCAATTTCTGTATTTGACCTACCGCAGTTCGCTTTGCTCACTGGGTTAGGTCATAAACTGAAAAATTGCACTCTCGCTGAAGCTCGGCAATTTCTGTATTTGACCTGCCAGCCATTTGCTTCGCAAATGGGGCTAGGTCATAAAAACAGGGTGACGATTGTCACCCTTAATCAGCGTCATTTATTTGTTAACTGAATCTTTTAAAGCCTTGCCTGCTTTGAATACAGGAGCCTTTGAAGCTGCAATCTTGATGATTTCGCCAGGCTTTCTAGGGTTTCTTCCCTGTCTTGCTTTTCTTTCTCTGGTTTCAAAAGTACCAAATCCGATTAACTGTACTTTGTCGCCCTTAGTAAGCGCTTCCTCTACGCAGCTTACGAAAGCGTTAACAGCTACTTCTGCGTCTTTCTTTGTAAATCCGGTTTTCTCTGCTACTGCAGTAACTAATTCAGCTTTATTCATAAATAAATCCTCCTTGTATTATATAATCATCTTAATCATTATACGGTATTGTTTCCATCGGGTAAAGCATTATCCGTTGAAATCTCAAAATTCGTGAGACTATTTTCTCATTTTTACCCCTGTTTGTCAACACATTTGACGATATAAATTGAAAAAAACACGATTTAGTTTTACGCCAGCTTCTCTATTTTATAAATTTGCCCATAATTTTTACCAGTTTGTTTCCTCCCGGTATCATTGCAGCCTCTTCTGCTGTTATGGTTCTGGTCGCAAACAGCATTACGGCATATACTGCCGCCGACAGAATTATCGAAATCAGAACCGCCACGCTGTTACCCGCAAACTTTGATGTCAGGTTGTATGAAACAACCGTCACAACAGACATTGCCAGTGTGGCTATTATCGGTTTGATGAATGTCTGCAGCATATTGAATCTGACAGCTGTATATTTTTTTATCGCCATTATATCAAGCACAGCAGCAATCATATATGCTATGCAGGTTCCGATAGCCGCCCCTATGACATTGAGGCTTTCAACTCCCACAAGCATATATGTGATTACCGTCTTGAACACAGCCCCGATTATCAGGTTTCTCACAGGTATGAGCTGCTTGCCTATTCCCTGCAGCGCGCCTGTAAGTGTCTGCGCTATCGCAAGGAATATAAAGCCGAAAGCAAGCATCATAAGGCATCCCGCCGCATCAATCGCCATCTCGTACTGACTTCTGTAAAGAAGCACCAGTACAGGCTCCGCCAAAATTATCAGCCCTGCAGCGCACGGAAAGCTCAGTATGTTTGCCATTCTCATTCCCATCTGCACATTGCTTCTGAGACCGTTTCCGTCTTTTTCCCTGAACGCCATACTTATGGCAGGCACCATGCTTATCGCTATAGACTGAACGATTATCTGAGGGAAGTTAACTATTGTCCCCGCCATGCTCGAAAGCTCTGTAAACAGGTTCTTTGCCTCGCTGTAGCTGTAGCCTATGGACTGAAGTCTGTTTGATACTATCGAAGCATCGATCAGGTTCATAAATGGCATTATGCACGCGCCCAGTGTGATAGGGATTGCAATTATGAGAATTTTTTTAGTTATTTCTCCTGAGTTTTCTCTTGTTTTGAGTCTGCCTCTCTCTATTCTTTTGAGGATGACTTTCCTGTTTGCCATATATATCAGCCATACAACAAGAAGCCCGCCTATTGCTCCGGCACTTGCTCCGAATGTGGCTCCGGCTGCCGCATACTCGGGATTTTCGGCAAATCTGTCAAGAAGTATCTTAGTAAGCGCAAGACCTACTCCCACCCTGAAAACCTGCTCTATAATCTGTGAAACCGCCGTCGGGTTCATATTCTGCATTCCCTGAAAATATCCTCTGTAGGCAGACATTATAGGGATAAGCACCAGTGCCGGAATAAGCGCTCTGAGTGCATAGGCTGTCTCAGGCAGACCTATTCTGTCTGCATACCAGCCTGCTCCCACAAAGCACAAAAGTCCTGTTCCAAGACCTATGCCTCCAAGAAGCCTGAACGATACTTTGAACACATTGTTGGCCGCGTAGTGATCTCCCATGACAGTTCTCTCCGCAACCATTCTTGATATTGCAACAGGGATTCCCGCCGTTGCCAGCGTAAGCAGTATATTATATATCGGGTATGCCGCCTGATAGTATGCCATGCCGCCGCCAAGCCAGTTGGTCACGGGGATTCTGAAAACAGCACCCATCAGTTTTACAATAACGCCTGCGGCACCCAGTATCACCGCTCCGCCCACAAATGATTTTTTACTCATAAAATCCTCTCTATAAGCATGATAATATGTTTTTTGTGCATCTTTGTGCCTCAAATACTGTTTTTTCTATGTCTATTGTCATATATTCCCCATCTCTGTAAAGGACTTTGCCGTCGCACATGGTAAGCACAACATCGCTGCCCGATGCAGAATATACAATATTATTTAATATGTTATGGACAGGGTACATATACGGCTTATCTGTATCAATTACGACTATATCCGCCTTAAATCCCTCTCTGATAAGTCCTGCATCCTCTCTTCCCTGTGCCTTTGCTCCCGCAAGGGTTGCTGCTCTCAGCGCCTCCTTTGGAGAAACCACAGCCGGGTTCCCCGTAAATCCTTTGGTTGCAAGGGCAAAGAATTTCATTTCTTCTATGAAATTAAGGCTGTTGTTGCTTGCCACGCTGTCTGTGCCTATCGCAACATTTATACCTTTGTCAAGAAGTCTGGCAACATCACATACCCCGCTTGCCAGTTTCAGATTGCTTACAGGGTTTACTGCAACCGTAACTCCTTTGTCTTTGAGAATATCGTAATCCTCTCCCTCTATCCATACGCAGTGTGCCGCAACGCAAGGGGTGTCAAATGCTCCGAGGCTGTTAAAATACTGCGCCGGGCTCATGCCGTTATGTCTCTGCCTGCATTCCTCATGCTCAGATTTGGTTTCCGAAAGATGAATATGCATATTGGCGCCTATTTCCCGGGTGTATTCGGCAAGCTGCGAAACAGCCGCAGGTGTTGTCGTATACTCAGCATGAATACTCATATCCGATTTGATTCTGCCGTCCGCCGCGCCGTTGTACTCTTTGTAAAAGTTAACCGCTTCGATAAATCTGTCGGTGCCCCAGATATCATCATCGCTGAAATGCGTTATGGCTCTTGATATATTGGCTTTGGCTCCCGCCTCAATCACCGCCTCTGCAACCTGATCGCAGAAGTAGTACATATCGGTGCTTGATACTATGCCGAATCTCACAGACTCAGCCATTGCAAGCATGGTCGCCCAGTATACAGCCTCTCCTGAAAGCTTATCTTCAAACGGAAATATTTTTTTGTTGAGCCAGTCGGAAAGCGCCATGTTCTCACCGTAGCCTCTCATAAGGCTCATTGCGCTGTGGCTGTGAGAATTGACAAAACCCGGAAGCATAACCCTGCCGGTGCCGTCATAAACATCACCGTAATCCGCATCAGGCATAACGTCCGAAACATATTCGATATATTTGTCTCTGACACCTACATACATATTGCTTCGGGCATCAAAATTCTCATCTATAACAGTTATATTTTTGAAAAGCATATTTTCTCCTTTGCGTGCATATCGGCACTAACTGTTGATTATATCATATTTTTTGCCGGTTTTACTACAGAAATTACCTTATCTCAGTTTTTTCACACAAAAAACAAATAATTAAAAAGTATGCAAACCAAGGGGCAGCAGCAAAGCTCAATACACGCATAAACAGGAGTTCAGGAAACTTCCCCTGCACAAAAGCATCTGTTTACAGGCAGATGCTTTTGTGTTCGGTTTCAAAAAATTCAACTATTGAAAGCCTGATAATTTGCTGCCCGGCAGTTCACTTCAGCAATTCAATCATATCGCACTTCAAGGCTTTAGCAAGACGCACCACAATATCAAATTGAGCTTTGTTAAGGTCTTTGCTTTTCCTTTCATATGCACGTATGGTATTAATGGAAACACCGGATTCACCGGCAAGTTCCTCCTGTGTCAAGCCGCAATGCTTTCTTGCAGTTTTCAGTATGCTTTCGCTTTTTTCAAAATGAGCGTCAAGAACCTCGTAGCTCTTTTCGATGTCCGCTTCGTGAAGCGTCCCGTAAAGTCCGAGAAGTTCATCATACGGAACCGTGTCGAGAATACTCCTGAATGTGTGACCGGAGTACCATTGGTAATGTGTCAGCATCCATCCTGCCCAATAAACAGGGCTTCTTTCGTAGCTTTTGATAAGCTCTGCATCGCAGGCTTTGCCGGTGGTCTTCTCCATGACATCTAAAAAAAGCTCCAATCCGCTTTTGCCTGCAATGTATTTGGGATTACCGCTTT
>CAVJEY010000182.1:0-4508 GCA_963648745.1 Christensenellaceae bacterium Phil1 | reverse complement strand
TGCTCTCATACGGCTGCTTTGGCGCTTTTAGTGCAAATACTGTGAAAATATTGAAAAACACAGTTCCTCAGTATCAGAAAAGGATTGCAATAAAAAAATATAGATGATATACTAATACTACTATGTGAAAATAAATTTAGGAGGTCTTAGCATGAAAGGCTATACAAGCGACACTATAAGAAACGTTGCATTATTAGGTCATGGTGGTGCTGGTAAAACTACATTCCTCGAAGCAGCATTACTTGCGACAAAAGTTATAAACAGATTAGGTAAGGTTGAAGACGGCAATACAGTATCCGACTACGACAAGATGGAAAAAGAAAAAGGCTATTCCATCAGCACATCTATCGTTCCCGTAGAATACAACAAGGTTAAAATCAATTTCCTTGATACTCCGGGTTTCTTTGACTTCATCGGTGAAGTAAACGGAGCGTTAAGAGCAGTGGAAGCGGCAGCAATCGTGGTAGATGCTCAGTCAGGTATTCAGGTTGGTACCGAAAAAGCATGGGATTCCTGCAAAAAAGCCGATATGCCAAGATTCTTCATATTAAATAAAATTGACAAAGAAAACGTTGACACAGCAGCTCTGATAGATGAGTTAAAGGCCAAGTTCGGTTCATCGGTAGTTACTCTGGACGACAGAGAATCTCTGGAAGAAGAAGTAGCAGGCACTGACGAGGAGCTTATGGAATACTATCTTGAGAATATGGAGCTTACAGACGAACAGTTTGCAAAGGGACTCTCAACAGGTATCGCAAGCGGAGATATCGTTCCTGTATTTGAATGTTCCGCAACAACAGGAGACAAGGTTACAGACGTACTTGATTCAATTGTTAAATACGTTCCTACAGCAACAGGCAAAGAATACGAAACAACAGAAGGCGGTACAGTTAAATGCGACTCTGCCGGTAAGATGTCGGCACTTGTTTTCAAGACTATCGCAGACCCGTTCCTTGGCAAGATTTCACTTGCAAAGATTATCTCAGGCAAGATTTCAACAGGTATGGAAGCATACAACACAAGAGCAGAGAAATCCGAAAAACTCGGTTCTGTATTTTTCCTGAGAGGTAATACTCAGGGAGATGCACCGTCAGTATCTGCAGGCGACATCGTTGCATTTGCAAAGCTGCAGTACACTCAGACAGGCGATACACTCTGTGACAAATCAGCACAGGTTACATTCCCGCCGATAGAATTCCCTGCACCGTCACTTTACAAGGCAGTGGAAGCAACAGGCAAGGGAGAGGACGAAAAAGTAGGAACAGGCCTCCACAAGCTTATGGAAGAAGATCCGTCATTCGTGTTTGAAAGAAACGTTGAAACTCACCAGTCACTCCTTGGAGGACAGGGCGAAATTCAGCTTGGAATAATCACAGCCAAATTAAAGGACAAATTCGGCGTAGAAGTTAAAGAAGTCCCTCAGAAGATAGCTTACAGAGAAACAATCAAGGGCAACTCAGATGTTCAGGGTAAGCACAAAAAACAGTCAGGAGGAGCAGGACAGTACGGTGACGTTCATATCAGATTCTCACCTTCACAGGAAGAATTTGAATTCAGTGAAGAACTGTTTGGCGGCTCAATTCCTAAGAACTACGTTCCTGCAGTCGAAAAAGGACTCAGAGAATGTATGGAAAAAGGCCCTCTTGCAGGCTGCAAGGTAGTAAACATCAAAGCCGTATTATATGACGGTTCATATCATGATGTAGACTCAAACGAAATGGCATTCAAGATTGCAGCATCACTTGCATTCAAAAAAGGTATCGTTGAGGCCAAGCCTTGTCTGCTTGAACCTGTAATGCATCTTGATATTATCGTTCCTGATGATTACATGGGAGATGTAATGGGCGATATGAACAAGAGAAGAGGTAAGATACTCGGTATGGAACCTCAGGTAGGCGGCGGACAGAAGCTTATGGCGGAAGCTCCGCAGGCAGAGCTGTTTGACTATGCTATTACATTAAGATCAATGACACAGGCAAGAGGAAGCTTCACAATGCACTTTGAAAGATACGAAGAAGTTCCTGCACAGCTTGCAGAGAAGATCATAGCACAGCACAAGGCTGAAGAAGAAGAATAAAAATTATTCTCTGATTCAGAGAGCTTTACAAATAACAGAATCAGACCCTTAACATCTGCCCGCAGCAGGGCAGATGGCAGGGTCTTTTTTAGAGCATGGGAGGTAAGGAATGAGTGAGGTAAAACACTCGCTTAAATGGGTTTTTATATGGATGCTGATTGCAGCAGCATTCGGCACAGGAATATATTTTCTTGAGGGCAGCAGCAAATGCCTTGAGTTTTTTGCGGGGTATCTGATTGAATTCAGTCTGAGTATGGACAATCTGTTTGTGTTCATATCAATATTTATGGCCTACGGTATAGTGGAGCACGCTCAGCACAGGGTGTTAAACTACGGTATTATCGGCGCGATAATTCTCCGCTTCATATTTATTTTTGCCGGCATTGCCATTGTAAACGCTCTTGAATGGATATTATACATATTCGGCGTTATCCTCATAATCAACGGCATTAAAATGTGGAAGGATGAAGAAGAAAAAGACCCTCACGACAGCAGGATAATAAAGGGCATAAGCAGAGTGCTTCCCATGACAAGAGATATGCATGGTGAGAAATTTATAATAACCGAAAACGGCAGAAGGCTTTTCACACCGCTGTTTGCCATTGTCTGCCTTATAGAGTTTTCGGATATAATCTTTGCGGTGGATTCGGTACCTGCGGTATTTTCGGTATCAAAGGATCCGTTTATAGTCTATTCCTCAAACATATTTGCAATACTGGGATTAAGACAGCTGTTTTTTGTGGTTGAGCATATGCGCAGGAAATTTGAATATGTCAGATACGGCGTCGGAATCATACTCATATTCACAGGTGTCAAACTGCTGGCTCTGATATTCCATGTTGAAATATCAATACCTGTATCAATAGGCGTCATATTCGGAGTGCTTGTTCTCAGTATAATAATTTCGGTTATAATATCGGGTCGAAAAGAAAAGAGGCCAGAATAAACAGACAGCCCTTATATTATAAAAAGGGTATGGACAGGCAGTGTGTTTTCTGATATATTAATTACAGAACAAATGTTCGCAAGGAGGGAGCTATGGCCAAAAAACCTAAAACAGTATTTGTATGTCAGGAATGCGGATACGAGAGTCCCAAATGGATGGGGCAGTGCATCTGCGGTGCATGGAACAGCTTTGTAGAGGAGAAGGTGCAGCCGGAGGCTGCAGGCGACAGGAGAGGCCGCAGTACAGACAGTACCAGACGCAAATCAGCAAAGCTTGCAGAGGTAAGTGCAGGCACCCATGAGAGGATAGACACAGGTATCAGAGAGCTTAACAGAGTCCTTGGAGGCGGTCTTGTCAAAGGCTCGCTCACCCTTATCACAGGGGAGCCGGGCATAGGCAAATCAACACTGATACTTCAGGCGGCTGCCAATATTGCGCGAAGTGAGGGCAGTGTGCTTTATGTTTCGGGAGAGGAGTCAGAGCAGCAGGTGAAGCTGCGCGCAGACAGGATATGCTCCGATATTCCCAGTAACCTCTATATACTGGCCGAAACCAATATGGCTAATGTGGAGCTGGCGGCACAGGAGCTAAAACCAAGCTTTGTGATTATAGATTCGATACAGACCATGTTTGCACCGGATATAGACTCGGCGCCGGGCAGTGTGTCGCAGGTCAGAGCCTGCGGCAATGAGCTTATGAAGCTTGGCAAGGTATATAATATTCCTATATTTATAGTGGCTCATGTCACCAAATCGGGAGAGCTTGCAGGCCCTAAGACAGTAGAGCATATGGTTGACTGCGTGCTTGACTTCAAGGGAGAGAGAAATCAGGAAATCCGAATACTGCGATGCTACAAAAACAGATTCGGCAATACCAGTGAAATAGGTGCGTTTGAAATGGCTCAGCAGGGGCTTATCGAGATCGAAAATCTGTCAAAGACATTCCTTGAAGATGTAGAGGACGGCATAGAGGGAGCAATAGTCACAGCCGTATACGAAGGCTCAAGACCGCTTCTTTTAGAGGTGCAGGCATTATCCTCGGCAGCAAATGTGGGCTTTGCCAGAAGAAGCGCCATAGGGGTGGACTTTGCAAGACTTAATATGATAATAGCCGTTTTAGAAAAAAAGGCGGGGATGTCACTTCTAAACGAAGACATATATGTGAATATTGTGGGCGGTCTTAAACCTGAGGGTACATATATCGATCTGGCTGTGGCGCTTGCCATATATTCCACCTACAGAGGCATGGCGGCTCCCGCAAGGACTATAGTTATAGGGGAGATAGGGCTTACAGGAGAGCTGCGTACAGTGCAAAACACCGATAAGATAGTCAGAGAGGCTGTCAGAATGGGCTTCAAACAGATTATTATGCCTGTCAAAAACGCAGAGAGAATTAAGCCTGCAGGCGAGATAAAAATTATCGGAGTTAAGAACATTCAGGAGGCTATCCGAGTGTTCAAGAACTGTTAAATGAATAGTGAACAGA
>CAVJEY010000181.1:0-4531 GCA_963648745.1 Christensenellaceae bacterium Phil1 | reverse complement strand
GGTCTGTCCTATATCAGAGCTTTTTAAATCAACAAACTTTTATTGTTTTACTTGTTTGCCGGATGTAAGCATATCTATGCAATATGGCCAGACGTTTATTTATCTGCTGTATTATTTCCAAACAGAATCCGCATATAATCGCGGCGGGCATAGAGAATGCGATCAATATAAATTTCGCTGCCACAGACACGATAAAAGCTGATATAATTGCCACTTGTAATAAAACGATAATTATTCTCTATATCCATAATCGAAGATAGCGGAGCCCCGGACTGTGCATGAGTCTGCAAAATACGGAGACTCTTTGTGATTCGACTTACAGTTGCCAGTGCTGTAGAAGGATTTAGTAACTCTTCTTCAATATATGCTTTAATTTCAATGAGATTGTTCTGGGCTTCTTCAGATAAATGCAGATTATTCATTGGCAATCCCAAGGTTTTTCTCCACAGCTTCTAATGTCAGCCAGCCTTTCTCTTCACCGGATTTTCGACCTTTTGCAAGCTCATTCATCAGATGCAGGGTTGCCTGCATTTTTTCAAAGTCCTGCATATCAAGAATAGCATACCTGCCGCGCCCGTTCTTTGTCAGAAAAACCGGAGCACCAACATCCACATCATGCAACACCTCACTATAATTTCGTAAATCGGAAATAGGTTTGATATTTGGCATATCGCTCAACTCCTTTCACCAATAGTATATTCCTGCCTGTTGTAAAATTCAACCGCAATTTTTACAACGGAGGAGCTCTATTGAAGCCCGAAGATAAGCCACACAACTCTGTGCTATGCCATCATGGCAGTTTCAAACTGGTATCACTTCGCTTCAACTCACTTCGTTTGTTTCTGTCCGTTTGAACACCTGACCAGTTCTCCTTTTAAATTAATATTCATGCGTGGTAAACCTCCTATGAAAGTGTACCAGCATATTGAAAAATAAAAAATAAGAATGTAGGTTTTCCGACATTTTTATATGCCATAATTCCTACATTCTTATATTAACATTTACGACAAGCTCCTTCGTTATTCAGGTTATTTATAATCATTCATTTCCTTATACGTCTCGCCCTGCTTTACCATACATTCCTTCTTGTAAAAGCTGATGCCGTATTTCTGAACAATATTATACCTTGTGCCAATAAATTCCTCTGCATATTTTTTGTCTTCTATATCCTGCAGAGCCTCGTCACATTTAGCCTCAAGCTGATTTTCGTTATCCGCAACCCTGATATTCAGAATAATTGCCCTGTAGATTTTGCTGAAGTAATTTCTGAGCAATATATCAGGCATGTCATCGTCACATTCCCTGTTAAAACCAACTGCGTACCTGTCCGTTTTTGCAAAACATGCCCTAATCAGTCTGTTATAAAAGTCTTTACTGCGGGTAAGCCAGCTTATCGAATTCATAAGAAATCTCCTGATGAAATCTTCTGCAGCCTGACAATCACCCTGTTCCAGTGCATTTAATAAATCGCCATTGTCTATCCTATGCATTTTCATATCAAACCATCCTGAAACAATATGTATATATCTGGTTTCAACTTCCTTGTTTGGAACAGCCAGATCAAGGTATGTGGTTTCATCATCCATATGCATACCTGTCATCTTGAGATAACCGGTAAAGAACAGATAATTCCACAGATTGTCATTGTCTGCATGTAAAGTTTCATAAATTATGTTCTCCTGTACGGGTTTTCTGATTGTCTTTTTTTCTATCAGAATTTCAATATCGTCTTTTGCCTGGCTGTCCGGATCATCCAGCATCTCTCTGATAATATTGCCCGATGGTCTGTGGAACCAATATGGCTTCAGAAATTTTATATCGTAGTAAATATGGTCTTTGATATATTCCAGGATGCTCCATGGCGTATATAGCTTACTGTCACCAACGAGGTATCCGTCATACCATTCCTTTACTTCAGCCATACAGTCATATATTTCATAATATTCCAGCATGGCTTTTACTTCATCTTCCCTGAATCCAAAAAAGTCACTATACCTTGTATGAAGCACTGTATCCGTATCGAGGTCGTCAAAGTTTCTGAATATGTTTTCTCTGTCAATCTGCAGATGACCGGCTATGATTCCGCGTTCAAGATATGGATTTGTATTGAACGTGGATTCAAACAGGCGGCGGAGGAAGTCTGCCATTTCATCATAATACCCTTCTCTGAATGCATACCTTAAAGGAGTGTCATATTCGTCTATGAGTATGATGGTGTTTTTGCTGTGACAGGCAGCAAGGATTTCAGATAAAAAAGCAAGAGAATCGATATATTCTGCACTGTCAGCTTTTTTTGTCATAAAACTGCGATATGTTTCCTTCTGTTCTTCTGAAATGCTGTCAGATTCAAGCACATATTCATGCCTGCGAAACTCCTTTTTGATTTCTTCGAGCAGCACATATGATGCGGTCTCGAAATCTGAAAACTTTACAAATTGCAATGACAGGAATATAACAGGATATTGCTGCTGATGATTCAGTATACCATCGCTGCACCTGCTGATGTCAAGACCGTCAAACAAATATCTGTTGTCTGCTCTTTCGCCATGGTCAGTAATTTCATCTTCAAAGAATCTGCGCAGCATACTTATGTTTAGAGTTTTGCCGAAACCTTCCGGTCTTGTAAGCAGTGTCACCATCGATTTGTTTTCGAACCACTCTTTGATAAACAGCGTTTTGTCTACAAAGTATACATTATCATCAGCAATACCTCTTAAATCCCATGCGCCTAAAATGATATTCTTTTTACCGTTATTCATAAATGCACCCTGCTTTCTTAAATATATTATATTTATAATATACAATATATTTAATTGATATTCAATGTTTTTTTGCAAATATCGACGCAGGGTGCGATAACATTCAAGATGCTTCATATTAAAAAAGAGCCCCGTCAACAGCCGGGACTCAATATTATTGGGGTTATCTGTTACTCTCGGCAATATCGGCATAGCTCACAAGAGTGAAATTTCCGTTTTGCCGGGCTGCTTCCATACAGCTGTCTGTAAATCCTGCCTTTGAAAACAGATAATAATATTTATCAGTGAAATTAAACAGCTCTCCCTTTTCAAGTAATGAATCAAGCACAGACTTATCTATGGGTTTATTGGTCCATTTGCATTCTCCGAACAAAGCCCTGTCTTTGTTTTCTATACCCATAATGTCTATTTCTGTTTCTGTTTTGCGTTTTTTATCGGCGCCCCACCATCTGCCAAGCGATGCAAATCGTACAGGGCATTCACCATTGATAAGGAGCTTCCACAGATACTGCTTTGAAATGTCCTCAAATATATATCCCATATACTCCGGCAAAAATGGCGCTACTCTGTTGGAATATACTGTATCTGTGGCTCTCAGGTTTATAGCCGATATGTTTTCGGGGATAAATCTGTACCAGAACTTGAACATATTATCCTCCAGTGAGTACAGCGTCTTTTTTGTCTTATGTTCTCCCACAGGCAGTTCTTTTCTGACTATGCCAAGAGAAATAAGCTGCCTGATATTATTCGCACATAATGCTGTGGATATGCCGGCCCTGCTTGCTATATCTCCAAGCTTTGTATATCCGTCTGCAATAGCCGATATTATTGCGGTATAGGCGGCAGGGTCTTTCATTTCAAGTTTTATCAGACTGTTAGGTTCGTCAAACAGCGGTGATGTTGATTTGAGATACAGTGATTTTATATTATTTTCGATATCTGCTTTTGGATCAACATATGACAGATACTGCGGGGTACCGCCTATTATGCCGTATATGAGTGCCTTGTCAAGGTCAGTAAAATCCTTAAGGTATTCACAGGTTTCTTTAAAGTCGAAAGGCTGTATCTTAAACTGAGCTGTTTTTCTGCCGTAAAGAGGAGCCCTGTAGCTTAGAACCTCATCTTCCATATATGACATTGAGGAGCCGCAGAGAATTATGAACAGTTTTGACAGGTCTCTGTTTTTATCTATAAGCATCTGCAGGGTGGAGGCAAGGCTTCCGGCGCTTCTTGCAACATAAGGGTACTCATCGATTACAAGAACAAGGCGGTTTTTTTGTGCCAGTCTGAATACCTGTTCAAAGGCACTCTGAAATGATGGATATATGAGGTCTGATTCCTGCCCGGTTTCGTATTCTATGATGCTTCTGCTGAAGTTGGCAAGGTTTTGTTTTTCGTTTGATTCAACCCCTGTAAAGTATATTACATCTTTGCCATTTATAAATTCATTGATTATGGTGGTTTTGCCTATACGCCGCCTGCCGTAAATTACAGCAAACTGAAAAGAGTCTGTATCATACAGCCTGTTAAGCTCTGCAAGCTCAAAATTTCTTCCTATAAACATATTGTTCTCCAATACTTAAAACCAATTAAGTTAATAGCAATTAAGTAAATTATACACTCTGATCTGATATGTGTCAACAGAAAATAAATATACAACCAGCTTTTCTTGTTTGCAGCACCTGCACAAATTCCTCATTACTTAATTAAATCGGCACCGTTTGCAAAATTTATCGCAGATGAGCAAAACAGACAGGGCAAACCTTTATCAA
>CAVJEY010000180.1:4193-4580 GCA_963648745.1 Christensenellaceae bacterium Phil1 | reverse complement strand
AAACAAACTGAATGATGCGGCTTATTCTGTCAACCTGCATATAGTCGTGAGAGGTATATCGCGATATATTCTCGACATGTCATAGCTTATGGAACCTGTGGCAAAGCCTGCATATATATCATCGAATATTGCGGAGTTTTTTGCAGGAGGTCTGAACCTGCCCTCCGGCTGTGCGCTGAAATCCATTTCAATATGGTTTACCTTTTCGATATCCTTTTTGAATACGGGATACTGAGTGAAATTGCTTATAATCGGCTTGAGTTTTTCAAGGGAATATTCCGTTGTTTCAGGCTGAACAGGACCCAGAATTTTATTGCGGTATCTTCTTCTGTACTCCTTGGGGTGACAGCCCATATGGTAATAGAAGTGGCTGACATAGTATTTGGC
>CAVJEY010000180.1:0-4183 GCA_963648745.1 Christensenellaceae bacterium Phil1 | reverse complement strand
ATGCTCTTGTCTGTTGACAGCACGGAAACCTCTGACATTTCTATACGCACCATACTTAAAAAATCTCTGAAATTTACTCCCACCAGCTTGCGGAAAACATGGGAGAGATAATACGAGCTCATATGCTCTTTTTCAGCTATATCCGAAAGACTTATCTTGTACGGGTAATTTTCGTAAACAAACTGAATGATGCGGCTTATTCTGTCAACCTGCATATAGTCGTGAGAGGTTCTGTGAATAAATGCTTTTTCGGAAGAATCTATTACAAAGCCTCTGAAATTATTCATAAGGGTGTTGATAAGAGAAACCGCGGCATTGTTTATGCGTGACACATAGCCGGGAGAACGGTCGTAATCCTCTGAGGCTATGGCAAATATCTGATCCCGCAGTATATCCCGCTTGGCAAAAGAGCCTTCTTCAATATTTGTAATGAATACAGTAGTTACGAAGTGGGGAAATACGCTCTTGAAATAGTCCCTGTTAAAGCTTAAAACCAGAACCAGATTACTATCTGTAATGCTTTTGATTGAATGCACATCTTCGGAATGTATTATGTGAATACTGCCCGGCTGCAGTCTGTAGGTGGCATAAAACAGTGTCAGCGACAGTTCCCCCTCCAGCACATAAAAAATCTGAAAATCCGGGTGGCTGTGTATTGGGTAGTTTTTTATGTCCATAAGCTCGACCTTGACGGACAGGTTTTCATCATATGTTATGTTTTTTATCATCAATATCTCCTTTAAAACAGTAAAAAACTGATTAAGTTGCTATAAATAATTATATTATATAGCAAAAATGCCGTGAAAGTCAAAGAATAATCGTAAATAAATCATATGTTAAGCAACAATATTCTGTAAATTCAAAAATATAATGTGTATACTGTAGCAACAAAACAACCTCTAAAAAAATAAAGTGAAAGGACAAAAGGATTATGAATGAAAAAAGAAAACTGTCAAATGGAACAATATTTGGCTACGGGTTCGGCGCATTTTCCGATGCGGCGGCAAACAACTTTTTCCTCCTGTACATGCTCTATTTCTTCACAACAGTAGTAGGAATGAGCGCAGGCAAATCAGGAGCGATTATTTCAATAACAACAGTGGTGGCTGCGGTTGTCGCAATATTTATAGGACCGGCAAGTGACAGAACCAGAGCAAAAAAAGGTACAAGACGTATATACCTTGTAATCGGAGCGCTTATGCTTCTTGTAGGCTTATCGCTTGTATTCAGACCTATGCTCGGACTTGGGGACACAGGAAAGTTCTGCTATTATATCGTATTTTTTATGCTTACATATCTGGGATATGCAGTGTTCCTTGTTCCTTACAATGCAATGGGTGCTGAACTTACAGATGATTATGACGAGAGAACAAAGCTCAGAACACCGGCAACAATAATGAATTATGTCGGAAATATTATCGGTATTTCACTTCCTATGGCAGGTGTTGCATTCTTTATGAAGCACGTTGAAACAGAGGGAGCTGCGTGGAACATCTACGCGATTATCGTGGCAGCGGCATGTTTCGTGGCTGTAATGATATCGTGGATAACAACAAAAGGCAAGGAACTCAAGGTTGAAACAGAGGTGGCAACAGATAATGCCAATATCTTTAAAGATTTCTGGCGCATAATCAAGCTGAAACCGTTCAGATGGATTATAGGGATTGTTGCAAGCTTTGGCGTAGGATATACTGTTTTCTCATCAGGTCTTACATACTACGTGCTGTACTATGCGGGACTTACAGAGGTTCAGATGTCAACGGCAACACTGTTATGGATTTTCATAGGAATGGGACTGACTGTAATCATGTCCTTCCTTGCAACCAAGACAAGCAAAAAAACAGCTATAGCAATAGGCTTCCTGCTTTCGGCGATATGCGTTGCAATATTCTGGGTCTGCGGAGTGCACAGCTTTGGAATGCTGGTACTGATGCTTACAGTATTCGGATTTGGAAACTCATCATTTTGGCTGCTTATCTATCCGATAGTATATGATATTGTAGAGCTTTACGAATACAAATACGGCGAAAGAAAAGAGGGTGCGCTGCTGTCACTTTACGGCTGCATATTCACCCTGTCCACAGCTCTGGGCACACAGGTTCTGACTATTGCAATGACAATAGCAGGCTATGACTCATCGCTTGCCGTTCAGTCCGCTGACACAATAAACGGCATCGCAGCAATCGTACTTGGCATACCTGTAATCGCATTTGTTATATGCGGCATCTTATGTGTTACTTATCCGCTGACAAAGGGTGCATTTGAAAAGCTTATGGTACAGCTTGAGCACAAGAGAAAAGGCGAGCCTACAGATGAAACAGGCATAGAAAGAATAGTATAGATTGGGCAAAGGTTAAAGGAGAATGACAATGACAATGAAAACAAATTTAAAGGCAGATATAATTTTAGAGGGCGCAAGTTTTTATTGTGGCAGAGGACTTGACAACGATGTGGATTTTGTTGCAGTTAAAGGCAGCAGGATACTGGCTCTCGGCAAAAAAGAGGAAATGCAGGAGTATGTTGATGCTGACACAAAGATCATATCATATACTAAGGACAACCTCATAACCGCAGGGCTTCACGACAACCACGTTCACCTTATTCAGGCGGGTATACTGGAAAAGTGTGAAAAGCTGTATACAAATTCGTCAAAAGAAGATGTAGCGGAAGCAATGGCAAGATTTGCAAAGACTATTCCCGATGAAAAATGGGTTATGGGCGTAGGCTTCAGAAGAATGTCATGGAAGGATACATCTATGCCAGGCTACGGCACTCTCGATGCGACTATACCAGACAGACCTGTATTGCTTTTCGATGAGGAGCTTCATATGGCATGGCTCAACAGCAGGGGACTTGAAGAATGCCATATAGACAGCAGTACGCCTGACCCGGAGGGCGGTATTATATGCAGAGATGAAAACGGCAGACCTACCGGAGTGCTTCTTGAAAATGCAGTGGCACTTGCTGCAAAATATGCGTTGGATTTTGATATGGCGACGGCAAAGGAGCTTATTTCAGACTATATAGACAAGGCTGTAAGCCTTGGAATAACATCGGTAAGCGATATGACTCCGTACCTGTCACTGAATCTCGCATATCCTGATGTGTACTTTGATATGATTAAAAACGGCGAGCTGAAAATTCGCGTGAATGCAGCAAGAAATCTTTTTGAGGATATCGATGCATTCAACGCAATCAGAAGTAAGGCAGAGGCAGAAGGAGAAGGCATGTACCGCATACCGTTTATGAAGCAGTTCATAGACGGAACTCCTGCAAACTTTACAGGAATGCTTCTTGAGGACTACAGTGACAATCCGGGCGAAAGAGGCAAGGCTACAATTGACCTTGACAAAATGGCATCGGCAATAGAAATTGCAACGGAAAATAATGTTTCGGTAAGACTTCATTCTTGCGGTGACAGGTCGTGCAGAGAGGCGCTCAATGCTTATGAAAATGCATTAAAGAAATTCCCTGAAACAGAAAGCAGACATATGGTTGAGCATCTTGAGGTGGTTGATCCTGCTGATATTCCAAGGTTTGGGAAGCTGGGCATTATATGTTCGATACAACCTGAGCATCTGGCACCGGGAACTATGAAATGGGAAGAGAACTGCTACCCTGAAAAGCTGGGACCCGTTCGTGAGAAATTCACATGGCCATTCAAAAATCTCAGAGATGGCGGCGCGGTTCTTGCCGGAGGTACAGACTGTCCGGTTGTGGACGGCAATCTGTTCTGGGGAATGTATGCAGGAAATACAAGAACCTATTATGACGGTATGCCGGAGGGAGGCTGGAATCCACAGGAGGATCTTCCTATGGAGGATATGATAGATATGTTTACAAGCGGAGCGGCCTATGCAGAGCACAGAGAAAAGGAACTTGGAACTCTTGAGGCTGGCAAGCTGGCGGATATTACCGTTTTGGATAGAAATCTGCTGATGCTGGCGGGGGATACTGCAATAAAAGATACAAAGGTGCTGCTGACTATGGTTGACGGCAGAATTGTGTATGAAAATTAATGACCTCACCTGAATATAAAATATTAAGAAGAAGCAGGAGCCCTATGTATATTTGTACAGGGCTCCTGCTTTGTTTGCAGAAGTTTGTCAGTTTCCTATGCCTTTGAGAGCTGCAATAACCTTAACCTTGTGGTGATGGGCTTTTCTGATTATTTTTTTAAGCT
>CAVJEY010000179.1:0-4595 GCA_963648745.1 Christensenellaceae bacterium Phil1 | reverse complement strand
GGACAGGAATATACATTTTATCTTGATATGAAATCTGGCGCATCTGCAGATTACGCCATATTGTATATACAACATGGCGTATATACAATATGTTGCCGGCATTTTGCTGAGAGACAGATGACTTGAGAAAAGAAGGTGAAAAAGGAACAAAAATGATGTAAAAATTACATCTGGTTGGGAAAATAAAAAAGTGATACTAAAATATTACAAAAAATGCGTTGACGGAATGCTTTTGCGCTGGTAATATATAGGTGATTATAAATGCATTTATATCACTATACTTTTTATGGGAACTGCATGGAATAATGGTTTGATATGCAGAACTCAAATACTGAGAGGAAGGAAGGCGGGCTGCTGCCTTTGCGGGCACCGGGCTGATTGGCCTGACACCTTATGTGGTGACATCGGGCAGTATGCAGTCTGTCTATCCGGCAGCCCGCAGATTATTGAGTGAAAAAACATATTTAAACGAAAGGAGGAAGGGTTGTTCCTTTTGTGGCGGAGCTACAGGCAGTGCAACCCTTGGATTTTATGAGAACAAAAACCAAATCAATTATGACTGTTTGCCTTGCAGTGGCGCTGATATGTGCTGCAGTAATGGGCACTATAGCGTATATGACAGCAACAGACAGCAAAACTAACACATTTACGGTAGGCTCTTTCAGCAGGCCTGCGACAGGTCCGACAGGAGAAGATGTTTCACTTGAGGGCTATATATACGAACCGCAATGGGACAGTGCAGACAGCCATCAGCTTGTGCCGGGAAAAAGCGTGGTTAAGGATCCTTATGTAGGCATAGGCGCCGGCAGTGAGGAAGCATATGTTTATGTTTATATTGATAACAGAACTCTTAAAGATAATGTCGTTGATAAGTATGTGACATTTACGCCGAATTCCGGCTGGGAGCCTGTTGCAGGTCAGGTTATTGAAGGTGATAATGCCGGTACATATGTAAGCGGTATGTTCAGGTACAGCAGCAGGCTTGCTCCGGGTGCTGACACCGATGCGTGGACGTCTGCAGTATTTGAAAAAATAAATGTGGCTGGATCGGCTACATATGCTGATTTTCAGGAGAATAATCCTACAATGACTGTTTATGCCTACATTCATCAGGCAAAGAATGATAACGGCTATATTGATGCAGCGACTGTTGACAATGCAGCTAAGGCATGGAAAGCAGCATTGTAATAACCGGTAAACGGAAGAAAACCGATATGTGATGGGCGTGAGGAAATTGTACAAACGAATTATTATACCTGTATTGCTGCTTCTGGCTGCGGTTTCCTTCTCTCTTGCTTTTTGTATCAAAAAAGGATGGACGGATGACTGCCTCGCCTATGGCGGCGCAGAGCTCAGAATAATAGAGAATACACTGTCAGATGGTATGGAAATACCACTTGCACAGAATTCGCCGGTTCCTGTGTCGTCAGGCGAATATTCCCGCATTGTGCGCATAAAAAATACCGGAGAGCATCCGGTTTATGTCAGAGCCTCTCTGTTTCTTGCGGCCGCTGACAGCGAGGGGCAGGATATAGCGGTGCCCGAAGGGTTTGTCTCTTTAGACATTAACACTGACAGCTGGAAAAAGGCGGGAGACTGGTATTATTATGAGAGCGCGGCTCTGGCGGCAAACGAAGAAACAGAGGTGCTTTTGACGAAGATTATTTTTGATAATGCAATCCCCGGCAGCATTGCCGGCGGGACGGTGACTCTGCATATCAGGGCAGAGGCTGTGCAGAGTGAAAATAACGGGAACACGGTATGGCAGGCAGAAGGGTGGCCTGCAGTAAAAGGAGGGGGCTTTGGTGAGATGCAGTGAAAAACAGATCAGAAGGCGGCTTGCTTGCGCGCTGGTGCTGATTCTTGTGACAGCAGTGCTTTTTTCCGGAACCGTTAAGGGTGCTGCGGCATATATGCAGGCTCAGTCATATATATGTAATACATTTATTCCGACTGATTCTGTGCAGGTTGCCGGAGAATCCGAAATTGAAGCTCAAAACAGCACAGAGGAGGAACTGATACCTTTGGTGAGTGAGGATTGCGATACAGAATGCGCCAATAGTGAAGGCAGTACGGACGAGGATGCGGATGCAGGTATTCCGGCAGATGAGGATGGGAGTGATAAGGAATGAGAAAATGCATCTTTGCAGTCTGTCTGATTACAGTGCTTTTTACGGGTACGGTGTCTGCGGCAGATATACCGGTTGTGATTTACGACGGCAATAAAGGTGAATTTATATTCCGTACTCCGGAGAACGGCGGGTTTTTCAGCGATCTGCAGGATATTATGCCCGGAGACAGAAAAACAGCAGAAGTGCGGGTAAAGATGAAAAATATCTCTGCTCCTGCAAGACTGTACCTTCGTGCAGAGCCTGCAGGCGGCAATGCAGAGGCTCTGAAGCCGCTGATGTTTACAGTCAGCAGAGATGGCGCTCCTGTGAATAAACCGGGCAGTCTGAGCCGGGATATACTGCTGGAAGCTTTTTCATGTGACTGCAGTGATGTATATGATATAGCGGTGACTGTGCCTGCTGACGCAGGTAACGAACTGGCGTACAGAACCTGCAGCCTGAGATGGATATTCACTGTACAGGAGGAATGCGGAAAATTACGAACAGATGAGATGGCTGTGCCTGAAACCGGCGGTCTGCCCGTTATATTCCTGCTTTATGTATGTATTGCAGTAATGCTTGCTGCCGGAGCGGGAATTCTGGTGCTGGCAGCTAAAAGGCCGCAAAACAGCAGATGAGATATAATTAATATGGCCAGGGGTATCGGTGAACCCTGGATTAAGCAAACTCCTTCGCCTGTGGAAACATGGTGCGTGGGAGTTTTGTCAGCATGAAGGAAGCAGCTAAGACCCATAGGACGGATGGAATACTGAACTCAAAAATTTGACATTATCTTAATTTTGTCGATGTAAAAAACGATACATAGGGGTATAATTAAGATAGAGAAGTAATATTTTTAAGCAATATCCGGCAATGATGGGAGGAAGAGAAATGGGAATTAAACAGAGTTTGACAGAAGCAGGGCTTATGAAGGCGTATGACATACTGGCAAAGAATCCGCAGAAAAACCTGCTCAGGGCTGCACAGGTTGCAGAAAAGCTTGACCTGGGAGGCTCATTTAAGGCTCAGCTTGGAGCGTTCAAGGAAATGGCGGCTCATCCTGACAACAACTGGAATCAGCTTCTGACAGGGTTGTTTGATGAAATCGACGAAGGTGTATTAAGGTCCACCTACAGGAATTTTTTCCTTAACGGTTCGCTTCTGAGCGGTAAAACAGCTAAGGAAATGAGAGAAAAATACAACTGCAATATTCCTTGGGCAATACTTCTGGATCCGACATCAGCCTGCAATCTGCACTGTACGGGCTGCTGGGCGGCGCAGTACGGCAACAGGCTTAATCTGTCATTTGAGGAGCTTGACAACATTATAGAGCAGGGCAAGGAAATGGGTGTATATGTATATCTTTATTCCGGCGGAGAGCCGCTTGTGCGCAAGGATGACATAATCAGACTGTGTGAAAAACATTCTGACTGTCAGTTTACGTGCTTTACCAACGGCACCCTCATAGATGAAAAATTTGCGGATGATATGCTGAGAGTCAGGAACTTTATTCCTGCTATAAGTGTTGAGGGATTTGAGGAGGATACGGATTTCAGAAGAGGTGAAGGCACCTTTGGCAAGGTTGAAAAAGCGATGAGCATACTCAAGGCCAAAAAGCTTCCGTTTGGTATTTCGTGCTGCTATACAAGCAGGAACTACAAAACAATAGGCTCAGAGGAGTATTATGACCAGATGATTGCATGGGGAGCTAAATTCTGCTGGTTTTTCACATACATGCCCGTTGGTGTGGATGCGGTGCCTGAACTTATGGTTACAGATGAGCAGAGAGAATATATGTATCACAAAGTAAGAGAGTTCAGAAAAACAAAGCCTCTGTTCACAATAGATTTCTGGAATGACGGAGAGTATGTCAAAGGCTGCATTGCAGGAGGACGTTCATATTTTCACATTAATGCCAACGGCGATATAGAGCCGTGTGCATTCATACATTACTCCGATTCCAATATCAGAGAAAAAACACTCCTTGAGGCTTTGCAGTCGCCGCTGTTCATGTGCTACCACAGGCAGCAGCCGTTCTGCGAAAATTATCTGAGACCATGTCCGCTGCTTGACAATCAGCACGCGCTTGAAAATATGGTCAGGGAGTCGGGAGCATGCTCCACAGATCTGACGCATCCCGAAGATGTTTCCGAGCTTACTGCGAAATGCATTCCTGCAGCAGACAGGTGGGAGCAGACGGCCAACAGACTTTGGGCGCATGATCATCCGGAGCAGAAATGATTTCATAGAGCAGGCAGGTTAATATAAACGGCAGGCACTCCGATAATGTGCAAAGCAAAGAGCTCTGTTATATTGCAGAGCTTTTTCTTTTGGGAGCCGGAAGATGTAAAGGACGGTACGTTTGATCTTGTCTGCCATCTTATTTTGAATAATCTGCATTGCGTAAATCGCAGAATTAACCGGCAGTATTTTTGTCTGACATGATTTCGCCTCGCCTTGTATGTAAAATAGGGATAATCCTAA
>CAVJEY010000178.1:0-4636 GCA_963648745.1 Christensenellaceae bacterium Phil1 | reverse complement strand
CATAAACCGCTGCCGCAATTGACGGATGGCAGTGCGCATCGCACAGTCCCGGCAGTACGGTATTACCTCCGCAGTCTATGATTTGCGTATCACTTCCCGCATATTTTAAGGCTTCCTCGTTGCTGCCTATGCTCCGTATTATTCCGTCCTCTATAATTACAGCTTCACCTCTTGTCAGCGTGTTGTCTTTTCTGACAGAAAATATTTTTCCGTTTTTTAAAATTAAATCTGCAGTTGCCATAATTACTCTCCTTGCATTATTTACAATTTTCGATTTCCTTCTGTGTTTTCAGAATACTTCAAATTGATGTTCAAATCAATGACGTTTTATTGACGTTTTATGTGTTTTTAACACGAAAAAGGCAAATTCAATGCAAGAGAAAAACTTCGGTTTCCCGAAGCTTCCTCTTTGCAAAATTCCAAATTATATTACATATCCGTTTCCGGATTGTATTTTCTTTTCTTTGTGGTGGCTATTGCCCTTATTATCGCAACCAATGCAAGCACAGCCGCCATTATCATCCAAGGCATCTGATATGTACCATAGTGTTCATAAAGAGCACCAAGCCCTGCAGCTCCTATAGCTCCGCCGATTGATATAAACATATTTACATAGCCTATAAGTCTTGGCATATCCTTTTCACCGTACATATAGCTCATCAGAAGAGGTGATATTATATTGATTGTAGGCACACCCAGTATATAGAATACACAGAATATCCACATTCCGGCCTGTGAAGTCCCCATCATTGATAATCCAAGTGCTGCTACTGCAAAGCTTGCCGCCGTTCCTACCGCTGCCACTGAAAGTCTGAATTTATCACATATAACTCCTATTACAGGTCCTGTAAATATCATTATGATTGAAAGCACTGATATAATGCCTGTAGCCTGCTCAGGTGAAAATCCGCTTATCACCATAGTAGGGATTCCATGCTGCATTATTGAGCTTGATGCAATTACTGCCAGAGCACACGATATGAGTACCAGCCATGTAATAGGTTTTCCTATCGCTGTTCTAAAATCAACGCCCTTTAATACTGCTGACTGCACAGCCTGAAGCTCTGTTTCATCAAGATCTCCGATTCTTTTAATTCCCTTCTTTTCGGGACTCCATGAAACAAGTGCCGCTGCTGCAATTACTGCTATTGCAACACATATTGCCAGCATAATATAGCCTGCTCTCCAGCCCATTGAAACAACAACTCTGCTCAGAATATTAAACTCAAGCAGATAAACAAGCGTCATGCCTGTAAGGAAAAGACTGATTGCTCTGCCCTTGGCTTTTTCACCAAACCAGTTTGATACAAGAAGCTGACACGGAGTCATAGTCATTGCTGCAAAGCAGAAGCCCTGCGGTACTGCAAATACATAGAACATCCATACATTTTTTGCTGCCGCAAAGCCTATGAAGGATATTACACCTATGATACCTGCAATAATCATTATTTTTTTAATATGCTTTTCATCAAGGAACTTTGATATAACCGCCAGAGTTATAATTCCCGTGACGGACATTACTGTAATATAAAGCGAATATGCCGCAACAGAAAGTCCTAAATCCTCAGTAACAGGAAGCATAAATACACCTGTTACCGATACAACTGCGCTGTAAACAAGCCCTGTTATTATGGCTGCCGCTATTACAATCCACCAGCCGTAATAAAATCTGCCGTTTTCATCTTTGAATGAGATTGATTTCATTATGATACCTCCTAAAATAAATATATGGAATAATTGCAATTTATCTTTTAAAGACTGTTCTGCCTTTGAAAACCGTTTCTTCCGATACTGTAAATTCGTAGTCTAAAACATCACATTTCTCAAGATTATTTGATAAAACGACCATATCAGCCGACTTGCCCACTTCAAAAGAACCCGTTATATTTTCAAGTCCGTGCTGGTATGCTCCCCATATGGTAAGTGCCGCTATACCCTCATTTAACGACATACATTCCCTTGTCGGATTGTCACAAGGTCCCATCTTCCAGTCCTTGTATTTTTCATACATAGGGTAGGATTTTCCGACAGCTCTTGTCATTGCCGTCTGCAGCTCCTGATACGGGTTTATCATTCCCCCTATAGGGAAATCCGTTCCGAATGCAATCAGCACGCCTTCATCAAGGAGCGATTTAAGCGGGAAGAAATACTGTGGCCTTATCTTGCCGAATGACGACTGATAACCGAACTCATATACGGTTTCAACAGCTCCCCACATTGGCTGCATTGATGCTATGACTTCAAGCTCCGCAAACCTTTTTTTATCTTCTTCTCTTATCATCATCACATGAGCTATAACATTTCGGTTACCGTTTTTCCCGGTCTGCTTATTTATATATTCAAATCCGTCCAGCGTATGTTTTACTGCTCCGTCACCCATTGCGTGCACATGAATCTGATATCCTGCCTGCGACACTTTTAGAAAAGCGTTTTCCATTTCGGATTTTGTCCACAAAGGATGCGATACGTAATCCTCCGGAAGCCCGGCAGCTTCAAGCACAGATTTTTCATAAGGCTGTGTAAGATAAAAATTCAGTCCGCCTCCGTCCATAAAAAACTTGGCAACATTCACTTTGTAATCATCTCCCACGTCATCCCTGCCAAGTTCTGCGCAGATTTTATCTATGTCACTATCGTCATAAGAAGGTCTGATATATTCCTGACTTCTGACTCTCAATGTGAGTTTGTGCTCTCTGACAAGCTGTCTGTAGGCTTCTTTGGCATTTGGCGTTGCAAGGGCATCAAATATCATTGTTATACCAAACGGCGCCGCTATATTGTTTTGAAAATTTAGAATCGCCTCTTTGTATTCTTCTACCGAATAATCTCCTCCCGGTATGCCGTCAATAACAAGATTTATTGCATCGGCCTCCTGAAAAAAGCCTGTGGGATTGCCCTCTTTATCTCTGATAACTACACCGCCTCTGACATCCGGTGTATTTTTATCTATCCCTGCAATTTCAAGGGCTTTGCTGTTAAACCATCCGTAATGCATACAGTAGGATCTGACTATGACAGGTCTGTCGCTGCATATTCTGTCTAAGTCCTTCCTGGTAGGATATGAGCCTCCGTCCTGTATGAACAGATATGCATTTATCCCCGCAATCCTTATAAGCTCTTTGTCAGGATTCGCTTCGATATATTCGCTGATTTTCTCCAGATAGTAATTGAGATAATCCTCTCTGGTTTTACCTTCCTCTGCCTCAAGACCGTAAAGGTCACAGCTGCAGGTCTGATTTGCAAGCATAGACGGATGCAGATGTGCATCTGACAGCCCCGGTATAACCATTTTACCGCCAAGATCCGTTACCTCTGTATTCTCTCCTTTGAAAAACACAACACCTGCATTATCTCCTGTATATATAAATTTCCCATCTTTTATTGCAACCGCTTCGCAGCGCTTTGGTGCGCCCTCCATATCTGTGCAATAAAATCTGCCGTTCATATATATTCTGTCTGCTTCGTTTTTTATGGGATGTGCCATCTGATTCACCTCACAAATATCTAAATCTTATGATATTATAATAAAACTTCTGAAAATTTATAAAACACACATTTTTATTATTTTTCTAATACCTTCTGTACTACTTTTGATTTACATATAATTCTTTTTTAGTATTATGACAAATAAAATACAGACGGCATAATGCATCTCACATTATTACCGTCTGCGTTTTATTGTTTTACATTATTTCCTGTCATCCAAAGATGAAATAATCTTCAAGAGTTCAACTCTGCTGTTTATCTCAAGCTTGCCAAACACATTGCTTATGTGTTTTTTCAGTGTGTTTTTTGAAATAGCAAGTCTGTCGCTGATTTCATTGTCTGTAAGTCCTCTGATCCACAATTCAACAATCTCTGTTTCCCTGTCCGTAAGCCTGTATATGGTTTTCAGACTGCTTTCATCAGGATTTATCCTATAAGGAATGTTTTCTCTGTACAACCTTATATTCAGATGAGCTTTAAGGATATTCAGTATTTCAAGGTCCTTGTCCGAAAAGTCATTTTTATCCTCTATCCTGTACAGATTTATTGAGCCAAGCTCCCTGCCCTTATATCCTATACCGACAAGAATTGAATATCTGATGCGCTTAGGCTTCCAGATAAGGTTGTAGTACTCCGTATCCTCCAGTTTCTCTGTAAATATATACTCACTTACCCTTATAGCCGGATGTTTCGGGTCCATCATAAGCCCCCTTAGAGTTTTGAGAGGGTTTATTTCCTCTATATGACTTGTATCTTTTTCGAGCTCCTCCTTTGAGATATTATACCCTATAGGATTTGTTACTCCGTCGTCTTTACAGAGAAAAAATGCACCGTAATCAAATTTCACAATATACTGAAGCATATCAAACATTTCTTTTCTCATGCTGTCTATATCGTCATTACCATGTATCTGAAGGAGTATTTCATTTATAAATTTCCATTCGTTCTCAGTTATTTTCTCAATCATTTTGTTTACCTTTACAGCTGTTGCAAAATATCTCTCGGCAGCAATTAACAAAACTGCTGTCAAACCAAACTCAGGTACTTTTACCGACTGCTTATTATAATGAATACTTAATATTCTATCAGATTTTTTTCGTCAGGCAACAATTTATCTCCAAAAAACGTTTTTTTACATTTCACTTTGCAG
>CAVJEY010000177.1:0-4647 GCA_963648745.1 Christensenellaceae bacterium Phil1 | reverse complement strand
GTCTGCCTGCACCACCTGTTATTACTGCTTTCATTATAGGTTTACCTCCCTTTCACTAATCAGCTTTTCCATTATATTCTTGTGATTTCCGGAACTCACTTATATACTATGCAGCAGGTGCGCCGATTTTTCCTTTTTTCAAAACAGAATCCATATATTTTTCTCACTAAAAAGCATCTTTTTCCGACAAAAAAACCGCCCGCATTTCTGCAGGTGGTTCTGTATCCCTATTCTTACCAAAGCGGCACGGCATATATTATGCAAGTATTGAAAACCTTTTTTCCTCAGGAGCCTTGTCTTTGTGAATCCTTGCCCTCATTTTTTTGAATACTGGAGAATGAAAATAACATTCCGAGGTTACCGAAAGCATTCTCTCAAAGTCACTGCCCGAAACAGACAGGGCAAGCAGGTTTTCGTTCACAAAGTGTCTCTGCGCAATATCCGTAGCCGTTATTACGGCCTTTGGCCTGTCTTTTTTCATCTCCGCAAACGGTATTCTGAGCATTGATGCACAGCCTGATGCTGTCGTTGCAACAGCACTGTCGTATTCTCCTCTGTGATAGCCGTGCAGAACTATAAGCGCCGACAGCTGATCTGTATCCGCAAGAATTACAACTATGTCAGGCTTCATGCCCTCTCTGTAGGCCTCAAATTTAATGGCGTCAAATCCGTCCATTACATTTTTGGGCAGGCTGTCAAACATAGCCTCAGCAGTCTGCGGGTCACACTTGAATCTTTCTCCCGGCGGAGTCCACATCTGGTCTGACCCCTTTGATAAAAACACTCCGAAACCTCCCGGTATCTGCGGTCTTTCATCCTTAATCCCGCTGTTATGGTCAAAGCCTGTGCAGCTGCACGAGCCTTCGCCAAGCACCAGCGTCTCTCCCGCAAGCACTCTGTCAAGCTGCCTGTATATGCAGCCTCCCACATCGTTTAATTTCTCATTTTGCGAGGAAACTCTTGTAACGGCAATGATTCTGCCCTCAAGTTCAAGTTCTCTGACAAGTTCTCCGTAACTCATAAGCTTCTCCTTCCTACATTATGAATGCAAATGCAACCGCAAACACTATTGCCGGCAGCATATTTGCCACCTTAATCCCGGTATTCCATACAAGATTTACTCCCACACAGAATATGAGCATTGAACCTGTAAAGGACAGGTTTGAAATCGCCTGCTGTGTCATTATCGGTTCAAGCAGACCTGCAACAGCTGTTATGCTGCCCTGAAACACCGCAACGGGAATTGCGGCAAATGCGCAGCCCCTGCCCATGGATGCGGCCATAATCATTATGATTATAAAGTCGAGAATCGCTTTGGCAACCAGCAGTGAATAATCACCCGTAAGCCCGTCCTGCAGCGCTCCCACAACCGCCATTGCTCCTATCGATACCGTGAGCGATGCTGTAAGAAATGCATCGAGAAATCTGTTGTCGCCCTCGCTTCCCGTCTTTTTTCTAAGCCATACACCGAAGTTTTCTATGCCTTTTTCGATATCTATAAATTCTCCTGCCAGCGCTCCAAGCGCATAGCTTAATATCATCATCATGCTTCCGGATGTCGCAAGGTGCCCGTCCTCAAAAACAAGCATTTCCTCCATTGTACCGCCTATCCCTATAAACAGTACGCATACGCCTGCCGCTTTCATCAGAGTATCCTGAACCTTTTCGGGAAAAAACCTCCTGAGTGCGACTCCCAGAATGCCCGCAGCCACTATTGCCGCTGTATTGATTATCGTGCCTAAGCCTATCATATGTATCCTCTCGTACGCTGAATTTAATCCGTGTTTTTCACACCCCGTCATTATATCAGTTTTGATCGTTCTCAACAAGTGCCGCGCACGAATAAAACAGGGCCTCAAATAGAAGCCCTGCTGAGATTATATGAAGTTATTTAAGTCCCAGTTCCTTTGCAACGTTTTCATATTTAGCCGTCTTAGGGAATGCAACGATAAAGTCGTTGTAATCCTGTCCGCTGCCCCATTTGTCATCCCATGTTTCAAACTGGACATTCCAGCCGTATACAAGTCTTTCAAAGCTCTTTACGACGTAGCCGTCCTGCTCGTGATCTGTGGTATCATATGAATCTGCCAGAATAAGCACATCGTCCTGAGTTCCTGAAGTACCCATATCATCATAGCCTATGATTGTCTGCCAGTGTCCGCCCCAGTCGTCTGAGCCTATTATCATCGGAATACCGTTGTCGATAAGGTAAGGAATAAGACCCTTGCTGTCAGCGCCTGCCTGCAGGCAGTATTCATTGATGTATGATTCTTCCCCTGCAGGATCCGTCAGATCGTCAATGCTGAATACATACCAGTCATCTTTGCCAAACAGCTGCTTCATACCCTTGAGATAAGTAGCGCCTGCTTCCTTATCCTGTCTTGCGTATGACAGTGAAATGTCGGTTTTTGGAGTTTCACCGCTGTTCATTCCAAACCACTCCATAGCCATAAGCGCCGATGTGCAGCCGCAGGTCCATTCTGTCGACTGCTGAATAGTCCTGTAGTTCTTTAATATTCTGAGAGTGCTTGTAGGGCCCTCACCGTTATAGTAGTCATAGAAGTTATAGTACGGCGAATAGTTGTAGTTGCCGCTGTCTGCCGTACCCTCAATGCCGAGAGGTCCGCCTACTCCCTTATCCCAGTTCATATAGATCCAGTCTGCAAGCTCTGACTCCTCACCCTCTTTGGTAGGGTAGTATCTGGCAAGGTCAAGCTTTGTCTGCTCTAAAAGCTTGCCGTTAAGCTTGTTTTCTGTCCTGCTCTTGAAGGTGTTTGTTTTAACGTCGGCAATTCCCGCACCGCTTCTGTCAATTTTGTAATTCCAGTCTGCTGCGTTTTCAGGATATGCCACCGCATAAAGAACCTGCGCAATACCGTCGTTTTCATACTGCGACAGCCCGTAGCACCATCTTTCGTATGACTGGATAATATATCCGTCAGGATTATGGTCTGTCGTATCATAAGGATCCATCATAATCAGCACGTCATCGCTTGTAACGGTTGTGCCCATGTCATCATAACCTATGATTACCTGTCCGTGAGCTCCGTATGAGTTCCATATTGTCATAATCGGATGTCCCGCTTCAAGATGACCCTTTAACCACGCTGCGTCATAAACCTTCTCGGGATCGTCAAGTGAGCTTTCGACAGTCCATGCACAGGTCAGATCGAGTGTTTCAAGTTTGTTGAATACATTTACAAGCTCTTTGAGAGTTGTCCCTCTTGCCCAGCCTGATTTTTTGTCACTTCTGAGTGCCGCAAGATCCTCTTCATTGAGATCGCTTCTCTGACCGTACCATTCAAGCACCGACAGTGCCGATGACATTACGCAGGTCCAGCCTGTTGTCTGAAGCTGTGTCTTGTAGTTTGTAAGTATTGTAAGGTTTTTACTCGATTTCACATTGTAGAAATCATAATCCTTGTAATATGCGTTCTGTTTTGCAGGGATTGAGAAATCGGTGGTGCCGCTGTAATCTCCAAGCCCGTAGCCTTCAAGAAGTCTCTGACCCATAGGGATTCTGTATTCAGCGCCCTCAAAGAGTTTTTTGCCTGTTTCATTGCTTACGGCAGGCTCTGCTTTTTCGCCGACTCCGTCAAGCCACTGCATTTTTGAGTTCCATTTTTTCTCGCCATCCCTGAACTTAACAACCTGAATAACATCTGCTTTTTCGTCTTTGTCAAGGTCTACAAGCTGCACATAGTTGCCTATAATATTAGCCTTGGTAAACGGCGCATATTCAAATTTATCAGTTGACGCATTCCATATCTTAACGCTTGCATCATCAGCAACAGGCACATAATTTATCTTGTCCTTTGCAAAATATCCTGCAAGTGTAAAAGGTCTGAGAACAGTATAGTCCACTGCCTCCGCAACAGTTACGGCGCACTCTGCAGTAAGCTCTCCCTCAACAGCTTTGGCTGTTACAACGGCACTCCCCACTTTTTTAGGTGTTACAACGCCGTTTTCGTCTACTGATATGATTTCTTCATCCGAAACGCTCCATGTAACGCCCTTGTTATATACTCCTGCAGGAGCAAGCGCTGCCTTGAGTGTAGCAGTCTTGCCCTCCTCGTAGAGTGTCAGTTCCTTTTTATTAAGATTAACACTTGAAGGCTTAATATTCTTTACCTTGATTGTTATTGTTTTTTTAACTTTCTTGTTTGCCTTTGATGTTGCTGTGATTTTAACCGTACCTTTTTTAAGTCCTTTTACAACACCCTTGCTTGTTACAGTGGCAATCTTTTTGTTTGAGGATTTCCATGTAACACTCTTGTCTGCTTTTGCCGGCTTGACTGATTTAACCTTAACGGTCACCTGTCCTCCTATATCAACAGTCCTGGCAGTTGCTGAAACAGTAAGTGATTTTGGTTTTACGGCTGCAGCGTCTGCTGTAAGGGTAGTAGCCGCAACAGTAGTAAAAACAAAAGCAAATGCCAGTGCTATAGAGAAAATTCTCCGGCTTTTCTTCGCTTTAATCTTCATTCCTTCTCTCCTTCCGTAATAAAATATAAATGACTCATTAATTATATCAGATTGTTCACAATTTTCAACATTCTCAAAACAATTGTTCTCTCAGATTTTTTCATACACTGATTATCTTGTTCAAACTGCAAACAGATACAGATTTTTAAGCTGTTCTATGTA
>CAVJEY010000176.1:0-4678 GCA_963648745.1 Christensenellaceae bacterium Phil1 | reverse complement strand
ATAATGCTGGAATTAGAACAGATAAAACAGAATCTGCCTAAACTGTCCGAAAAACTGGGAGAGGTCGGTGACTCTCTTTGACCCGGCAGGGTTAAAAGAAAGACTTGACGAACTCAATTTCATAGCCGAAAAGCCTGACTTCTGGAGTGATCAGAACGCAGCTCAGAAGCTGCTCAGAGAACAGAAAACTCTCGAAAAAAAGCTTGCGTCATATCAGAAGCTTGTGTCGGGTATAGAGGATATTGAGCTTACAATAGAGCTTGCAGAGTCCGAGGATGATGCGGAGCTTGCGGCAGAAGTTGTTGACAGTTATGACAGGCTCGATGCTGAGATTGAAAGCCTCAGACTTGAACTTCTGCTGAGCGGCAAATATGACAGAAACAATGCGATACTTTCAATCCACGCAGGGACAGGCGGGGTTGACGCGATGGACTGGGCGGAAATGCTGCTTCGTATGTACACAAGATGGTGCGAAAAAAAGGGCTACAGAGTAAGGCTGACAGACCTGCAGGACGATACGGAGGCCGGCATCAAATCGGCAACGCTGATTGCAGAGGGCGAGAATGCCTACGGTTATCTCAAAAACGAGCAGGGAGTTCACAGGCTTGTCAGAATATCACCTTTCAATGCTGCAGGCAAAAGGCAGACCTCGTTTGCCTCGCTTGAAGTGATGCCTGAGATAGATGATGACATCAGTATTGAAATTGATCCAGAGGATATCAGAGTTGATACCTACAGATCAAGCGGCGCTGGCGGTCAGCACGTAAACACCACTGACTCGGCCATCAGAATCACACATCTGCCTACTAATATTGTAGTTACCTGCCAGAATGAGAGAAGCCAGATCCAAAACAGAGAAACAGCTATGAAAATCCTCAAATCCAAGCTGATAGAGCTGGCAGAGGAGCAGCACAAACAGGATCTGAAAGAGCTCAAAGGCGATTTCTCCATGATAACATGGGGAGCACAGATACGTTCATATGTTTTCCAGCCGTACACTATGGTCAAGGATCACAGGACAGGAGCTGAAACCGCCAATGTTGATGCGGTGATGGACGGAGATTTAGACTACTTTATAAACGAAAAGCTCAAACAGAGCAATTAGACGAAACAAAGCAGGCTGCGCGGGGTTTGTCCTGTGCAGCTTTTTCCGGGCGATAAGGAGATGCAGATATGAAAACAATAGGATTTATAGGTGTGGGCATTATGGGCAAATCAATGGTGCGAAATCTTATGAAGGCAGGCTTTGAGGTGCGTATATATGCAAGAAACAAAGACAAGGTCAGAGATGTTATATCAGAGGGTGCTAAGTTCTTTGAGACCATCAGAGAATGTGTGGCGGGCTGTGACGCTGTAATTACAATAGTGGGTTATCCTGCAGACGTTGAGGATGTTTACTTCGGCGAGGGGAAAATAATCGACTCTGCACCGGAAGGCGCCTACCTTATAGACATGACAACAACAAGCCCGCAGCTTGATATGAAAATTTCAGAAAAAGCTTCCCCGCTGGGCTTTCATGTGCTTGATGCGCCTGTTACCGGCGGCGACAGAGGAGCTAAAGCAGGCACATTATCAATACTTGTCGGCGGAGACAGGGCAGATTGTGAGGCATGCATGAATATATTCAGGGCAATGGGCAGCAATATAACGTATTACGGGCCGTCCGGCGCGGGACAGCACGCAAAGCTTGCAAACCAGATAATGCAGGCCTCGATAATGTCGGGAGTGTGCGAGGCTCTTGCCTATGTCAGAGAGCAGGGTCTTGACCCGGAGGTGTTTATGAAAGGAGCCGCGACAGGCGCGGGACAGAATGCTCTGCTCGAATCATACGGTGAGAGAATATGCAGCGGCGATCTGGAGCCGGGGTTCTTTGTGGACTTTTTTATAAAAGATATGAAGCTGGCATACGATTCGGCGAAACTTTGCGGACTTGAGCTTGATGTGCTCGGCAGGGTTATTGAGAATTATCAGGAACTGTCGGATGAAGGCTTTGGCAGACTGGGTATGCAGGCTCTTATCAGACACTACGAAAACAGCCGCTGAATTTTTATCCGCATAACTCTTGACACATCTATGATTTTTTTAGTAAAATGAGTAGTAATCGAATATTGGCTGCGATGGAACCAGTAAGCTTGCGTAATACCCTTACAGAGAGATGCTCGTATGCTGAGAGAGCGTCGGTGAAACAAGTCCGAATATCACTCCGGAGCCTGCTTCACTAATGAGAGACATATTGTTTGATATGTAACTAGGGTGGTACCGCGGTTTTGTAAAATCGTCCCTAATTCACTTTTGTGGGTTGGGGATTTTTATATCCCCAAATAATTAAAACAGAAAGGGTAACAAAAATGTTCAAAAACTTATCAGAAAAACCTATAGCCGAGGTTCAGAAAGAACAGGTGGCTAAATGGAAAGAAGAAGATCTTCTGGGCAAATGTATATCAACAAGAGAGGGTATGCCGGCGTTTAATTTCTACGAAGGACCGCCTACAGCCAACGGCAAGCCGGGCATACATCACGTAATGGCAAGAACACTCAAGGACTCTGTAAACCGTTACAAGACAATGCAGGGCTATCAGGTTCACCGCAAAGCGGGCTGGGACACTCACGGGCTGCCTGTTGAAATCGAAGTCGAAAAGCAGCTCAAAATGTCGGGCAAACAGGACATCGAAAAATACGGAATCAAAGAATTTAACGAAAAATGCAGAGAATCCGTATTCACATATACAGATATGTGGGAACAGATGAGTGACCGTATGGCATATATGGCCGATATGGAAAACCCGTATATCACACTTGACAATAACTATATCGAAACCGGCTGGTGGATTATCAAGGAATTTTTCAAGGCCGGCCTTATATATGAGGGACACAAGATACTTCCGTTCTGCCCAAGATGCGGGACAGGACTTGCATCTCACGAGGTGGCGCAGGGCTACAAGGAAGTCAAGACCACAACAATCACAGCAAAATTCAAAAGAAAAGACGCAGACGAATATTTCCTTGCATGGACAACCACTCCGTGGACTCTGGCTGCAAACGTGGCGCTTACGGTAGGGCCTGACTACGATTACCTCAAGGTCAGGATGACTGCAGGCGATGAAGAGGGCAGCGTGTTTTATGTAGGCAAAAGCCTTGCAGACAAGGTTCTTGGTGAAGGCAATTATGAGATCATAGAGGAGATGAAGGGAAGAGATCTTGAATATATAGAGTACGAACAGCTTATGCCGTTTGTCAGGGCTGACAAAAAAGCGTTCTTTGTTACATGTATGGACTATGTAACCACAGAGGACGGTACAGGTATCGTTCATACCGCGCCGGCTTTCGGTGAAGACGACTATCAGTGCGGCAGGAAATACAATCTGCCGGTATTAAACCCTGTAAACGAGCAGGGACTTTACACAGCCACTCCATGGGAGGGCAGATTCGTAATGGAGGACGGCCTTGATGTTGAAATCATCAAATGGCTGGCAGCCGAAAACAAAATCTTTGCAAAGGCAAAGGTGGAGCACAACTATCCTCACTGCTGGAGATGCGGCACACCGCTTATCTACTATGCAAAACCAAGCTGGTACATCGAAATGAGCAAACTCAAGGATCAGCTTGTTGAGGCCAACAACAAAGTCAACTGGTATCCTGACTATGTAGGCGAGAAGAGATTCGGCAACTGGATTGCAGATGTCAAAGACTGGGCAATCTCAAGAAACAGATACTGGGGAACACCGATTCCAATCTGGAGATGCGAATGCGGACACCTCGAATGTATAGGTTCAAGAGCAGAGCTTGCCGAAAAAGCCATAGAGGATATAGATGAAAGCATAGAGCTTCACAGACCGTATGTTGATGACGTGCATATCAGATGTCCTCACTGCGGCAAGACCATGACAAGAATACCTGAGGTTATGGACTGCTGGTTTGACTCCGGAGCAATGCCGTTTGCACAGCAGCACTATCCGTTTGAAAACGCCGAGAACTTTGATACAGAGCTGTTCCCTGCAGACTTTATCTGTGAGGGCATAGACCAGACAAGAGGATGGTTCTACTCTCTGCTTGCAATTTCAGTATTCATCAAGGGACAGGCTCCGTACCGCAATGTACTTGTAAACGACCTTATACTCGACAAAAACGGCAAGAAGATGAGCAAGCATGTGGGCAACACCGTAAATCCGTTTGAGATGCTTGACAAATACGGCGCCGATGCAACCAGATGGTATCTGCTGCATACATCACCTGCATGGTCACCGACCAAATTTGACGAGGACGGCCTCATAGAGATTACAAGCAAATTCTTTGGAACACTCAGGAATGTATACAATTTCTTCGTGCTGTATTCAAATCAGGATAATATAGATATAGGCAAGGTGTTTGTCGATTACAGAAAACGCCCTGAGCTTGACAGATGGATACTCTCGAAGTACAACAGACTCATCGACGATGTTACAGAGGAAATGAACAGATACGACCACATGAAGACCGTAAGAAAAATACAGAACTTTGTGGTTGAAGACCTGTCAAACTGGTACATCAGAAGAGCAAGAAGAAGATTCTGGGCAGAAGAACTGACAGAGGACAAAAAAAGCGTATATGCCACAACCTATGAGGTGCTTGCAGGCGTTGCCCAGCTTATGGCTCCGTTTGCACCGTTTATCTCAGATGAGATTTACACAGACCTTACAGG
>CAVJEY010000175.1:0-4740 GCA_963648745.1 Christensenellaceae bacterium Phil1 | reverse complement strand
TCCTTTAATTATTATCTGCGGGAACTTCTTCATATATGGTTACTACATCTGTTGCTTTGCCCTGTGTGTGCATTGCCATATCTGCACAAAATATAATCAAGGCGATAACAAATATAAAAAGTATGATAATAAGTATCCTGCGTCTTCTGTTCTTCTTTGATATTTCCTTTGGTGAGGAATATGCGTAGCTGTCAAGATATTCTCTGGCTACATCTTCGGGGCTTCCGAACTGATTTACAAGGTCTTCAAAGTCACAATCCGGATTGTTTTCAACATAGTCAGTCAGACTGCTGCGGATTTCATCAATAAATCTGTCTGTTTTTTCAAGCCTGTATATATTTTCTTTCACCTCGTTAAGATACTCCTCAATAATAGATTTTGCTGCCATATGTATTACTACCTCCTTAATCACGATATTATGCTTTCTACAGCTTTTGCAAGGTCTGCATATGCCTGTTTTAAATCTTCAAGCAGTTCCAGTCCTTTATCTGTAACGGCATAGTATATTCTGATACGGCTTTTATCTGTTATCTCCTGACGGCACTCAACAATGTAACCTTGCTCCTTGAGTTTGTTGAGCGGGGTATACAGAAGCGGCATTTTATATGTACCGCCTGTAAGTGATGTCACTTCCTGTATTATTTCGTATGCATACATTTCACGTTCTGATAACATTTGAAGCACAAGAAGAGGTATCGTGGCGCGTTTGAACATAGCTTCCAGATTATTAAGTTCTTTCTGATGTTTAGTATCTTTTTCGTTTTTCAAAACCATCACATCCTCATACAATTGCATTTACAATGCCATAATAGCACAAAGGAATAATAATGTCAACAAATAATATATTCTATTGACATACATAAAAAACTGTGATATATATATGTCACGGACATAAAACACCGGAGGGAGGTGTTGTATATGAGAGTATGAAAAAAGAGCTTATATAAATTATCAGCGGTTGGGTGCCGGATTGAATAATTTAAAAAGCTCTAATGGAATTATACAGGATTTGATGTGATTAGACAATATTTTTATGGAAGGATGGAAAAATGAAAAAGATTATAAGTTTATGTATTATATTAGTTGTTTGTTTTGTGCCATTGTTTTCTTTTGCAACAGATAGTAGTTCGAATAGAGAAAATGTTGTGAATGAAATTAAGATTAATGAAAAGCTGGATGAATTAATTGCAGGAATAGAAAACAAAGAACTAAAAGAAGAATTGATTAAGTATTTCTATTTACCGGCATATTCTAAGACGACAATATGTGATACTGCTAGTGAAGCAGAAATGATGACTGAAAAAGTAGTAGAAAATTCAGATGACAATTATAGACTTGCGCTACATTTGATTTCCTTAGATAGTCAAGCTTTTGATAAAGAAATCAAAAAGTTGATATGTGATGGTGCTTATAAAATTTCAAGGATGAGTAATATTACAGTTGAGGAAGATTATTTGAATTATATTAGACCGTATGTTGACAGTGAAATCGTTAAAAAACTTGAAAATAAAGAAGGACAGAGTGTCAAAACAATAACAGATATTTTAACTGACAGTAAAGAAATAAATGCTACCGAAAAAAGTAAGATTTTTATGAAAGAATATGGAAGTTCAACAACTGTTGCATACACGATGTTTAAAATAAAAGTGACATGGTCATATAATACATCAGAAATTACGTCGCTTAAAACAAGCGGACAACAATTAATTACTCCGAGTTATATACAAACTTTCTCAGCCAAAACAAAAACTACATATAATAAAGCATATGGCTATGTTCAAAGGGGATGGGGATATACTAATGCATTTTATGGGACTGGTCAAGTTGCAGGGTACTATATTATTGATGTTAAATTAAAAAAGGGAACAGTTGCCAAAGAATATCTTGAAACTATATCACCTAATGTGTGGAGTAACTATTCTTGGGGATAAATAATTCTATTTTTTATTAAAACAGCAAATTAATAAAAAGAAAGCTGTAGTTTGAATCATCTTAGAATAGTAAGATGTGTGAATAGATGGATTCGGTTCCGTAATACTTTAAGTGTTATAATATAACACTCAAAAAAGCCAAAAGAATTGGGAGAAAGGAGAATAATCAATTAACCTTAAAATAGGGCGGTTGGATTATGTGCGATTTTATGGGTATAAAACAAAAAATTATAAAAAGCTTGTATGAGCATAATCCCCACGGTAAGGGGTTGTACGGAAAAATAACTGCAATAATGCTTATAATCAGCTTTATATGCTTTTTGGTAGTATTAATTGCAGAGGTAAAAAAATATATATGATATGAATTGTGTCTGAAATAATCTGTGGGGATTAAATTTGACACAAAATGTTAAAAAGGCTGTCATATCATAAGCATTGATATGGCAGCCTTTTGATTATCTGCATTTGTTAAGCAGCTGCTCCCATTTCTTATCCACATAGCTCTGGGCTTCTTCTATCATCCACTCACTGCCCTCTTTGAACATATGGCTGAACCGTCCCTGCAGCTTCAGAAACTCCTCAACCGGCAGCTTCTTTTTAGGTTCATAGGTCAGGCGGTACACGCCGTCCTCGATTTCAAACAGAGGCCATACGCAGGTATCAACAGCCATTTTGCTGATATATGCTATATCGGAAGCATCATATCTCCAGCCTCTCGGACACGGTGACAGTACGTTGAGGAAATTTGCTCCCTCTGTATATATGGCTTTTCTGGCTTTTTCGTGGAGGTCGCCCATGTTGCCAATAAATGCAGTCTGCGCAACATAAGGAGAACCGTGGGCGGCAATGATTGCCGTCAGGTCTTTTTTGTTCTGCTGCTTGCCCGGCAGCTTGCTTCCTGCGGGAGATGTTGTGGCGTTGGCAAATCTGGGAGTGGAGGAGGAGCGCTGTATGCCGGTGTTCATATACGCCTCGTTGTCATAGCATACATACACGAAGTCGTGATTTCGCTCTATGGCTCCCGAAAGGGACTGCAGGCCTATATCATAGGTACCGCCGTCACCGCCAAAGGCTATAACCTTGAAGTTTTCTTTTATCTTGCCTTTCTGCTGCAGCACTTTGCAGGCTGTTTCAACGCCTGCGGCAGTTGCAGCGGCATTTTCAAAGGCGCTGTGAATGAAGCTGTCCTCATAGGCGGTATACGGGTACATAAATGTTGATACCTCAAGACAGCTTGTGGCGTTTACAACAACAGCCTTATCTTCAGGCTCCAGCGCTCTCAGCACGCCTCTTACAGTTATACCTGCTCCGCAGCCGGCGCACAGTCTGTGACCGCCTGCAAGTCTTTCTTTTTTTTCTGCTTCTTTTTTCAAGTTGTATGTCATAGCCCTACACCTCATATTTCTCTTTGTCTCTGCCGTATGTTCTGGCAGCGCCTCTGTGGTATTCCTCTTTCATCATGCGCTGATCGGCATCTATATATCTGGAGTCTCTTACTCCCACGTATCTGTACACATCGCCAGGGTCGTCCTCGTCTATAATGTCGTAGAGATCCTGATATATATCGTAATAATCCTCAACCCGTATATCTCTGCCGCCAAGACCGTAGATGTAGTTTACGGCGTAAGGCCTGTCGGGCAGATCGTAAAGGGAGCTTCTTGCTTCATTGAACAGCGGACCGCCGCTGTTTGAAAAGCTCTCGGCCTTGTCCATTATGGCCACGGCCCTTACCTTGCACATTGCAGCGGCAAGAGGTCTCCTCGGAAACGGTCTGAATACACGCAGCTTGATAAGGCCTACCTTGCGGCCTTCTGCGCGGAGTCTGTCAACCGCCTCCTTGCCTGTGCCTGCGCTTGAGCCCATAACCACAAGCGCCACATCTGCATCATCCATCATGTATTCTTCAAAAAATCTGTATTTGCGCCCCGTAAGCTTTTCGTATTCTTTGCCTACTTCCAGTATCACAGGCATTGAGTCCTTCATAGCCTGCGCCTGTGCTCTTTTTACTTCCATATAGTACGGTGAGGTTCCGTAAGGCCCTACGGCCAGAGGGTTCTCACTGTTTAACAGGAAATTTTCGGGTTCATACTCTCCGACAAAGGCTTTTACCTTTTCATCTTCCAGCAGCTCTATGTTTGAAACACCGTGGCTTGTAATGAAACCGTCCTGACAGGCCATAACCGGAAGTCTGCATTTTTCGGCAATCAGAACCGCCTGTATGAAATTATCATAGGCCTCCTGATTTGTTTCGGCATACATCTGTATCCAGCCCGAATCCCTTGCGCCCATTGAGTCCGAATGGTCGTTGTTGATGTTGATAGGACCGGACAGCGCTCTGTTTACTACGGACATAACTATAGGAAGTCTCATTGAAGCCGATACATAAAGCAGCTCCCACATATATGCAAGCCCGCAGGAGGAGGTTGCCGTCATTGCTCTTGCGCCTGCGGCGGAAGCGCCTATACATGTTGACATTGCGCTGTGCTCTGACTCGACGGGTATAAATCCTGTATCCACAAGACCGTCAGCCACATAGCCTGAAAAATATTCGGGGATTTCTGTTGACGGTGTAATAGGGAAGGCTCCCACAACATCGGGATTTATCTGCCTCATGGCTATAGCTACTGCTTCGTTTCCTGATTTTCTCTCTCTTACAGACATTTATTCTCCCTCCTTAACCATAGTGATTGCGCCGAAAGGACATACCTTCGCGCATATGCCGCAGCCCTTGCAGTGCATGAAATCGAAGTCAAGCCTCTTGCCGTCCCTGACAGGTATCGAGCTGTCGGGACAGTAAGGAAAGCACAGC
>CAVJEY010000174.1:0-4771 GCA_963648745.1 Christensenellaceae bacterium Phil1 | reverse complement strand
GTATACAGGTTTCTAATCTTAAAGCAAAAATGGAAGAGGATATAAGGACAAAGAAGAAAGAATTTGACTGGTTGCAAAAAGATTTAGAGCTGCTGAGTGAAGATGGTGCCGGGACGATAAGGCAGGTAGGTAGATATTGTTTGTTTAAAAATATGGATAAGATAAGGGCGAAAATCTTAGAGTTGAAAAGAATTGTAACCACAGATAGTAAAGTATCTAAGGTAAATGTACATATACTGGCAGGTATATCCGGAGGCACAGGCAGCGGTACATTTATAGATATGTGCTATATTGTTAGAGACCTGATAGGTGAAAGTGCAACTTTGTTTGGATATTTCTTTATGCCGGATGTGAATTTAAACAAGGCTGAAATTGCAGGCAATTGTTTAATTATGAACAGAATTAAAAGTAACGGATATGCGGCACTGAAAGAGCTTGATTATACTATGAGCTTAAACGAATCAGGCGACAGCTTCTCACAGCATTATGATGGTGTGAGACTGTATTCTATCGAAAAAACCTCGGAGCCTCCAGTTGACCTCTGTCATCTAATTTCCGGCACTGATAGAAATGGGGTAGCTATCCCTAACGGATATATGTATAGTATGAATGTTGTAGGCGAGCATATATTATCCTATTTGGTGCAGGTTCAAGGCAACCCTGGTGCTGGTATGCACGCTCTGAAGCCTCACCTTGTTCCCAAACCACATTTGATAGGCATGATTGAAAAAAAACATGGTGTGAATTTAAATTACCATATACTCGGAGCTTCTACTGCAGAACTGCCAACCAAAGAGATAGGAACATATTTGGCAGGAAGGCTATATGAAAAAATTGGAGCAGGATTGACTGAAAACCGACCGAACGATCATACTGTGAAGGAGCACGCAGATGCTATGGGACTCAGTTTAGATACTTTTAGAAAAAAACTATATGGTGAGGACGATTATAGAATATATAATGCAGGAGCTATACAATGGAAAGGTGCAGATGATTTTAGCATAGAGGATATTTTTAATACAGGGATAATCGTTGGTGATAAAGCAGATGACATAAATATTGCGATAACAGACAGAATTTTAAGACCGGCAAGAACATGGTGCGAGAACAATGAGGGAGTTCTTGAAGAAAATTTCAGAAAATTAACAAGGGATTTAGATGATTTCACTCTTATCGGAAGAGGCGAAAGGCCTACGAACCTTATAAGCACTGTATTCCAGTATTTGCAAAATAAGATAGTCGCAAATTTTAGCTATGGAGCCGTTTATGCATCAAAGCTTACGCATAATCCGCAGGGACTAACTTTAAACGATCGTTTATCAGGAATAATTGAACAAGCTAAGACTGCAAAACAACACCTTGAATATGATATTGGGCAGAGAGGCCGAGATATTTTTGAAGCTGCAATGTTTTGCAGAGAAAAGTGTACAGGCATTTTTGTCACAAAGAAAAAACAGGAAGAAGGTATAAGTAGATACAAAAGCGCAATTAGAGCGTACTATCAGAATAAATTTGACATTAAAGTATACCAAAAGATTCAGGAAATGGCAGATATACTGAAAGCGCAGATTGATAAAGAAGGCTATCCGAACAGCTTGTATCCTAAATACTTTAAACCGATGGAAAAAATGCTGCTTGAGCTTAAAGACACCTTTGCAGAAAATGATAGATTTTTTACTGCTCCTAACACAATGAAAGATGAATTCGCATGGAAAATGGTAAGCTTTAATGAAATAAAAGACCATGTAATCGATATTAGACAGTCGGGAACTGCTGAAACCGAGTACGAAATATTTATTAACAATATTATGGAACGACATGATGAATGGATTGACAGCGATAGATACAAAGTTGAAAAAATGATTAGCTCATATATAGGCATTGTATTTGAACCTGTACTTAGCGCAAGCATGGACAGCTATTTAAATGACAAGTATGGTACACATGGTAATCCTCAGGCATTACAAGGTAAAATAAAAACAGATTTGCTTGAGAATGGAGTTCTTGCAAAGGCAGAGCCTATATTCCATATAGACAGTAAGTACACAATGGCAACTGCGCAGAAAGGTGATTTAAGTGTTCCGGCTGTTGAGCCAAATGTATGTATTGCCGCTCAGAGTATAGCTGCAATGAAGCCGCTCACTGTTAGACGCACAGGGCTTAGTGATAGAATTTCCGCGGTTAAATTTGAAAGTGGTATACCGCTATATGCTTACGGGCTTATAGAAGAACTTGAAAAACAGTATAATTCAGGTGGGCAAGGAGTTCTAGGACGCCACCTGTATGAGATAACAGACAGAAATAAAAATATAAACTGGGCAGCTTTGCCGTCCGTTATACCTTATAGTATTAACCCGCAATCCAATTGGGGCGGAGAAGAAATAGAGCAACTGTATTATGAAGCAGAGTCGCGAGGAATTATAGCAGAACATCCTCATGGTGGCGGTAACTACTGCGTATATGAACTTGAAATGCCGGAATTGAAGGGCAGATATGATTTCGCAAACGGAAATGAGTTCCAGAAATATATGAAAATGCTTAATAGCTATAAGGATAATACGGGCAGAGTCAGTTCAGATGCACCGATGCGTAAAGTACATATGCTTTGTAATGATGGAGCGGGTGGATATTATGACTCAGATTTGGATTATAGACAAATCTGCAGGATTGACTATTTCATACGATTTAAAAACCTGCAGGCGGCGGCAAGAAACAGTATGGATGTGCTTGACAGAGTGGAGAAGGCGCTTGAAGAGGCAAACAACTGGATAGAAGAAGCAAAAAACAATTAGTAATAATATTTAAATGTAACAGGAGGAATGAAAATGTACGAAGGATTATTATTATCAACAGGTGGAGGAATAATTACCGACCTCAAAAAATCTGCACAGCAGGGTGAGCCAACGATAATCATAGGACTAGGGGGCACAGGTGTTGATGCCATAAAAGTTGTAAAAAAGAAAGTATATGAACAGCTGATACCAGACAATCCTGATGCGGCTATACCAGAATATAAGCATATAGGTTTTTTGGCAATAGATACTGACACAATAGATACTGGTAATGGAGAAGTATATAGCCTTGAAAAAAGTGAGTGCCTTAACATAAGTGTCGACAATTTAAATCGCAAATTAAAAGAAGATACGGGTAATACAGATGAGGAGGGTAAGCAACCGCCGCAAGAATTTGCTTGGCTTCAGCCTTCTTTGAGTTTGAATGGAGAAAGCGGTGCCGGAACTATAAGGCAGATAGGTAGATATTGTGTATTTAAAAATATTGATGATATAACGAACAAAATCAGAAGTGTGATGACAAATGTAATTATGAATACTGGTACAACCAAAGTAAATGTACATATAATTGCAGGTATATCGGGAGGTACAGGCAGCGGAACCTTTATAGACATATGCTATATTATCAGAGAGTTGATGGATGGAAATGCTAAATTATTTGGATATTTCTTCATGCCGGATGTGAATCTGAATAAACAGGGGATAGCAAATACGCCTTTAATTACTAATCGTATTAAAAGTAATGGATATGCGGCATTGAAGGAACTCGACTATACCATGAACCTTGAACATGAAGGAAAAACATTTTCACAATTCTATGGCGGCGCGAATATGTATTCAGTGAAGAAAACCTCAGAACGCCTTGTTGATTTATGCCACTTAATTTCGTCTACTGATAAAAAGGGAGCACCTATATCCAATGGATATATGTACAGCATGAATGTTGTTGGGGAATATATATTATCATATTTGTCACATGTTCAGGTTAATACCAATAACGGCACTAAAGTACCGCCACAGACCTTAGAGGGACATCTTGCCAATGTACAAGCCCTTGTAGGTGCGATTAAGAAAAAGCAAGGTGAAAACCTAAATTATCATATACTCGGAGCATCTACCGCAGAATTGCCAACCAGAGAGATAGGAACATATCTAGCATCTGAACTGTATAGCAGAATGAAGGATGGACTGACTGAAAATAAACCAAACGATCATACTGTGAAGGAACACGCAGATGCTATGGGACTCGATTTAAAAAGTTTTAGAAAAAAGCTATACGGTGAGGGCGATTATCAAATATATGATGCAAGAGCTATACGCTGGCAGGGTGCAGATGATTTTAGCATAGAGGATATTCTTAATACACAGATAATTGTTGGTGATAAAGTAGACGACACAAATATCGCGATGACAGATAGAATTTTAAGACCAGCAAGAATGTGGAGAGAGAAAAATGCGGGAATTCTTGAAGAAAACTATCAGAAATTAACAAGAGATTTGGATGATTTTACTGTTATCGGTCAAGGTACGAAGGCTACTACTCTTATAAGCACAGTATTCCAGTATTTACAAAATACGATAGTTGAAGATATTAACTATGGAGCCGTTTATGCATCAAAACTTACACATAATGCGCAGGGACAAACTTTAAACGATCGTTTATCGGGAATAATTAAAGAAGCTAAAGAAGCAGAAAAAAACTGTGAAAGTGATATGGGGCTAAGGGTCGGAAATATTATTGCAGCCGTAAAGTTTTGCAGAGAAAAGTGTACAGGCATTTTTGTCACAAAGAAAAAACAGCAGGAAGGCGTAAGGAGATACAGAGCTGCAATTAGAGCGTATTATCAGAATGTATTTGACATCGAAGTATACCAAACGATTCAGGAAATGGCGGAGAAACTGAAAGATCAGATTGACAAAGAAAGCTATCCGAACAGCTTGTATCCTAAATACTTTAAACCGATGGAAAAAATGCTGCT
>CAVJEY010000173.1:0-4856 GCA_963648745.1 Christensenellaceae bacterium Phil1 | reverse complement strand
TAGGTTCATCACTTACTGCATTGTACAGTTCCAGCATTTTTTCTTTGTCATTAAACAAAGTCCTGAACATACCGTCCTTAAATTCTCTGTTTACTTTTGCCTTTTGAGCTTCCATTTATGTAACCTCCCATCAGTATTTTATTTACCTACAACCACTCTACTATATTATGATTGCAATGTCCATTTTTACTTTTTTGCTCTAAAGGTTGTTCAAATTCCAATGATTAGGGGTGTTTTTTCCGAAATAAAATGTAAAAAACTGCTCCGGATGCACCCGCAAAAACAAAAAAATTTGCAGATGTACTGCAGTTATTTCCAACTCCTTACTTCCATAGCCCTGCACTAGAGTCACTCTTTGAGTATATAAATCACCTTTATCAGGGAATTTAACATTTCAGAGCAAAAAACAAAAGCAGGAAGCCAGATACCCCGTATAAGGTGCCTGGTTTACTGCTCAGTTATATTTGTGTTTCTCGCGATTTTCCTGCAATTATTCCCCGCAGTTTTGCAATCATGTGGTTTTTCACTGCGTTTTTTCAGCCAGCAGGAGCGCAAGTCCCCTGTCTATTTCTCCCATAAGCGCGATTATTCTCTCTTTGAGCGCATCATTCAGAAAAAATATACTCTCGCTTAGATTTGCTGCAAAATGCTCTTTCTGTTCGGCTGTCATCGAATAATATTCAGCCCTCGCCTGCTCTATACTCATCAGAACAATCCTCCTCTCTGCCTGCCGCAGTTTGAAAAAAGAAATGCTATTCCCTCTGAAAGCTCATCTTTTTCAGGTTCTATGCCTCTGACAAGATTAAAAGGGGTAAATGCAATTCTGTTAAGCTCATCCTTATTATTCTCAGGTCTGCCTGTAAGCCTCAGCCTGCCCGCCGGAATATACCTTGCGGCACTTTCGTCCCGCACTTCCGTATGCGGCGCCTTGATGTCTCTATGGTACTCCCTGTCTGAAAGCTGCACCTGAAGCTCAAATTCGGGGTAGTTTTTGCTGTCTATTCTGTCATACAGGTCAGTCCTGCAGCAGTCTCTGCTGTAGCCTGCAAGAAACTCCGCCTCCGATGCCGTTATGGTTTGCTCACCGCAAATCGGCATCCATCTGTACCTGACAGAGTATTCGTTTCCCTCGCTGTTAACCCATTTTGACGAAAAAAAGCTGTAGTATCTCTGTTTTGCATAGGATTTAACCGTTCCCCTGTCAGAATAAAGATACATTATGATGTGCAGGCTTTCGGGATTGTCTGCAACAAACTGCCACAGGCTGCTTTTGTCTCTGCTACCGTCAAGAGCCTCCAGCAGCTCCTGCAGCTTTTCAAGTCTGTTTATATAAAATACGGGGAAGCTCTGGCACATCAGATCATAATGTCCCTCATCTGTAAAAAACCTTGTAAACATCCCTCTTATGTCCCTTGCCGAATCGGCGCCGCCTGCTTTTTCGCACATCGGCGCAAACCTGACAAAGCATTCCGCCGGCGCTGCATTGTCGCCGAGAAATGCGGCGCAGGTACAGTCGGCAAACGAAGTATACGGCTCAAACACACCGCAGGCATCGGCAGACTTCTGAAAATATGCGGGAAGCACAGTTCTTTTGCTTATGTATTCTTCAAGCCTGCTGAGCAATAAAAAATCTGCCATCATATATCACTCTCCTGAAATAATATATGATGACAGGCTTGTTTTCGTGTCATACTCCCGTATGCCCGAAGCCTCCTTTGCCGCGCTCCGTGTCTGAAAGCTCCTCAGAAACCTCCCACTGCGCTGTTTCGTATGAGGCAATTATCATCTGGGCAATCCTGTCGCCGTTATTTACGGTAAAGGCTTCCTCTCCCCAGTTGATAAGAGGGATTTTAATTTCACCTCTGTAGTCGCTGTCGATTGTGCCTGTGCCGTTGACAAGTCCTATGCCGTTTCTGACGGCAAGACCCGATCTTGCTCTTATCTGCGCCTCATAGCCTGCAGGTATCTCTGTAAAAAGACCTGTGGGTATCAGCGCTCTTCTGCCCGGCGCTATTGTGACAGGCTCGTCAAGAAACGCTCTGATGTCCATCCCCGCAGAGCCTGATGTTTCATATGACGGAAGTATTCCCGATATGCTCCTGATTTTTATTTTCATAATCTATTCCTTAATATATCTCTCAACGTCTGTTTCTTTGTCGGATATTACTACTGCAGAGTAATTGCCAAAATCATAGATAAGTGATGCTGCTTCGCCGATATCCGCAAGTGTCACTTTGTCAATTCCCGCTATAACGTCTTCGGGATCATCAGTCCTGCCGCTTAATGTCAGGTTTCTGCCTATATTAAACATCCTGCCGTTTACGTTTTCCATACCGAATATATAGCTGCCTTTGAGCTGGGCTTTGGATATTTCAAGCTCCTCTGCCGTAATTCCCTTGTTTTTGAGGGCTTTGAGCTCTTCTTCTATGCCTTTGATTGCGGCATGAATTTTGTCATGGCTCACTCCCGCATATATATTATAGTAGCCTGTGTGTATGAAAGAGCTTGCTATTGAATATACGGAATATGCAAGACCTTTTTCTTCTCTGATATTCTGAAAAAGTCTCGAGCTCATGCTGCCGCCCATTATATTGTTCAGCAGTGAAAGCGCATAGAATCTCTCATCATCTCTGGCTATGCCTATGGTGCCGAGGCATATATGGCTCTGTTCGATATCCTTGACCTTGGAGCGATAGCGCGGTCTGTAGGAAATATCACCGTATTCCGGGTGTTTTTTTGTTCTGGCGAATTTATCAAATCTGCCGTCAAATATCGAAACAAGCTGCTCCTCATCAAAGTTGCCCGCAACAGAGACAACTATGCTGTCGGTTGTATACTGCTCACTGATGTATTTTTTAATTACGCTCCTGTCTATTCCCGCAAGGGTATCAGGAGTTCCTATGATGGATTTGGCAAGAGGACTGCCCTCAAACACCAGCTCGCCGATGATGTCATGGGCATCGTCTTCGGGAGAATCCTCTATCATTTTGATTTCCTCGCATATTACCATGCGCTCCTTGTCCATCTCTGCAGGATCAAACTGTGAGTTAATAAACATATCAAGAAGTATATCGGCCGCCTTGCCGATATTCTCCGACAGAGTCTTAATATAGTAGCAGGTTGCCTCTTTGCCTGTAAATGCATTTATCTGCCCTGCGATTCTGTCCGCATCCGATGCTATCTGTTTGGCGCTTCTGTTTTCCGTGCCCTTGAAAAGCATATGCTCAATATAATGGGATACGCCTGAAATCTCAGGCTGCTCGTTTACTGCCCCCGCTTTAACCCATATGCCTATGGCCACTGATTTGACATATGGTATCTCCTCCATTACAAGTCTTGCGCCGCAGCTTAAATCTCTTACTTTAATCATAACAAACCTACGACCTGTTTTTTTTGAAAAAGGCCGCAATTTCCTTTCTGTATAATATTATGGCTATCGCCGCCGCAATTATCACAAGCGCAATTGTGCCGGCTGTCCTGCCAAAAATTCTGTCCACAAGCTCTGTAGCGAATATGACGGCGGCAAAAAGCACAAGCACACTGACAAACACAGCAAGGCTTGCCTGTTTTAATACTCTGCCGTCATCATCATTTTTTTCTCTGTTATCTGTTCTCTTCATTTTACCGCTCGCTTTCCAAACAACAAAGCTATTGTAACACATTTTTTGATTGATTCATATACTACTTTAGATAAAGTACTGTAAAAGGAGGTATTTATATGAGCTGTTTCGGTGGAAGATTATCACCGGATATGTATCAGAACTGCTGTAATGCCAACACACTCTGTGAATTTGACGGAAATCTTGAAAATGTCGTTACAGAGCCTATATATGTACAGAAAGTATACGATGCGGTGCTGTTTAATCTGCAGGGTATGCGAACTGTGACAAATCAGGCTTTTGCGCCGGCTGTCCCGGAAGGACACAGAGTTAAGAGAGTAATAGACATAAGATGCAGAAGATTTTTCAATCCTGAGAATATAGAGGATCCCGCAAATTTAAAGCTTAATCTTGATACAACAATTTCGGGAGCGTCATTTTTGCAGAACCCCGGCGGAAAAGATCTGCAGGTTGTCGGAGCTGACGGTACATTTTCAGAAAAGATCCTTTATGCCAACACTTCCGACTGTGATGACAAATGCATGGGTACGCCGATTTTCGGAACTCAGAACATAAAAATCACAGGTGATGTAATTGTCGAAATGGATCTGCTGCTGTGTGACAGATGCAACAATGATTCTGTTTTTACGGTCTGCGCACAGGTTAACATAGCAACAAAGCAGCAGCCGCTGGTACTTACAAACTTCTTTGAAATCTGTATGCCAAGCACTTCCGATACCGCGTTTCTGCCAAGATTTACGGAGTTTTGCAACAGCGCGTGTGAAACAAGGCTTGCAACAAACAACATGGGCAGAGATCTGTGTATCTCACCATGCGGAGATGTATCCGGCAATCTGATTATCGCTCTGTGCGTGACCTGCGAAAAGAAAATAGTTGTCCCTGTGCAGATGTGCGTGCTTTCAACAGGTATGGTTCAGCTGTCGCCTCAGACAAATACAATATGCACCACATTCCCTACACTGTTCCCTCACCAGATCAAAGAAAGCGATACTATAGAAAACTGCGGCGAAATCGACACTGACGATTTTGATGACATATGCGACCCGTGCGGCAAAAAACACAGTGACTGCTGTGACGATTGCTGCGAGGATCCATGCGACCCTTGCCGGGATCATCATCACAGACCCAGAAGATAAATTCAGGGGATACCATAAGCCTGTGGTATCCCCTGCTATTATACTTTGCCTCTTATTTTGTCTATTGCTTTTCTGAAATCGGACTCATCCCAGATGACAG
>CAVJEY010000172.1:0-4861 GCA_963648745.1 Christensenellaceae bacterium Phil1 | reverse complement strand
AACATTCAGGAGGCTATCCGAGTGTTCAAGAACTGTTAAATGAATAGTGAACAGACAAAATCCACTTGTAGTTATTCTGAGTGGATTTTTTTATCAGTTACTTGTAGGCTCTTTACATACAGGTTAAATAATTGAATAACAATTCACCTTGATTTTTTTCCAATACAAATATATCAAAATAATATATAAGTTCAAAAGCTGACAGGGCATTAATAAAACCTGATTAAAAAAGTTTTTTGGATATTAACTGTCAACTACTTCCAAATTATCTAATGCAAATTCCAGCATAATTGTTAAAAGTTCATTTCGAGATTTGCCTGTCTGTATAGATAACCGATCCAAATCTTTAATCATATCATCAGGAATACGAATAGAAACAACAGATGTTTTACCTGTGTATTTTTCTTTTGTGATAATTAGTTTTTTTGTATTCATATCTAAAAGCCCTTTCATTTTAGTTTGACGTAAAAGAAAGCTTAAAAAATTTCATATTAACAGTTTAATGTATACAAAAATGATAATAAAGATTACAAAGGTTTACTTTTGTAATACAATAGGTTATAATACAGTTATGAGTTTTGTCTATCACTAAAAAAGGAGAATGTTATGAAGAAAACAAGAATACTAGCAAGTCTTATTTCAATGGTTTTAATAGGAAGTTTGTGCCTGACTTTTTGTGCGTGCGGAAATAATCAGAAAGCGGACAGCGATAATGGGGCATCAAACAAAGAAAACGTAAAATCTGAGCAAAAAGAAACTATACCGGAAATTTCGTTAGATGAAAAAATAACTACTGACGATTTTGAATTTACTTTAAATAAAGTAGAACTGTCTTACAACGTTAAGCCTGATAATCCGCCATCATTTTATTCATATTATGAAGCAGATGAGGGTCAGGTATACATATATGTTAATGCAAGTGTGAAGAACCTGAAACAGCAGGAGATAGCGTGTGATGAGGTTTACACGGTAACTGCAAATTACAATAATGGTTATACCTATGAGGGATTTAACATTATAACGGACACAGATGGTGACTTTTCATATGCCAATATTAATGATATAACTCCTCTTCAGACATTGGGAATTCACTGCTTGATTGATTGTCCTGAAGAGGTGGAAACATCAGATAATCCATTGATATTAACAATAAAGTTTAGAGATGGTAAAGAATATCTATATAAGGTCAGATAAAGTACATTATACTCGGAGCGGAAGTAACCGCTCCATTTCTAATTTATGCAATATATTTATTATTATCCGATGCAGTATGTGGGATTGTCAGTAAATATACTTCTCTTATGTGCATCGATATAGTTAGTGCTTTACAATATAGCTTATGGCGATAAAATTTAATAAAAAAACAACTGTAAGGCGGCAATGATGTTGCTGCCTGCATCAAAAAGAAGTATAATATAACAAAGGCATTATCATAACGGTAGGCGGTTGTCCCTCCAAAGAGGGAAAAATCCCTCTAATCATATAGAAAGGAGGGATGAGTATGAATTTACTAATGATTATTATAGCGCTTATAAGCCTCTGCATAGAAGTTTTTAAGTTAGGCTATGAAGCAGGCCGTAACAGCATACAAAAATAACCGCCGTGTGTCAAAGATGCGGTTATTTTTATAATATACATCGGACAACCGTCTATACGGTAATGCCTTTTATCTGTAAACAGTATATCACCTTAATCAGAGAATTTCAATATGCAGAAATATATTAGCTGCTGTGATATGTGAAATTATCAATCAGACGTGTTTTGCCGATGTATACTGCAATAGCAACAAGAGTGCCGTCTGATATTTTATCTGCAGGCATCATAGTGGTGCCGTCAACTACGGATACATAATCAGTTACAGCCATAGGCTCTGAGTCTATAACCTCCTGAATAATGCCTGTGACTTTGTCTGAGTTTTTTTCTCCCCTGTCTATTGCATTTTTGCCTGCCTGCAGCGCTCTGTAAAGCACCTGTGCAGCTTTTCGCTCATCGGTATTCATATAGGTGTTTCTTGAGGATTTTGCAAGCCCGTCAGCCTCACGAACGATAGGGCAGCCTACTATTTCTATGCCATAGGACATATCCCTTGTCATACGCCTTATAACGGCAAGCTGCTGCGCGTCTTTTTCACCGAAGAAGGCCTTGTCCGGCATAACTATATTAAAAAGCTTCGACACCACTGTGCAGACACCTCTGAAATGACCCGGTCTGCTTTTGCCGCAGAGCTGCGAAGTCATATCGTTAAATATCTCGACACAGGTATCGGTTTTGCCGTTTCCGTCAGGGTACATTTCATCTACAGGCGGATAAAATACCATATCGCAGTTATGCTTTCTCAGTATTTCACAGTCGTGTTCAAAATCACGAGGGTAGGCTTCAAGGTCATCTGCAGGGGAAAACTGTGTAGGGTTTACAAAATCCGAAACCACAACCTTATCGCACATAGCCGATGCATAGTCTATAAGGCTTGCGTGGCCTTCGTGGAGATAACCCATTGTGGGAACAAGACCCACCGTAAATCCCTGCTGCTTCCATTCACGCACTGTGCTGCGGACTTCTGAAATTTTTGTAGCTGTAATCATATCTGTTCACCTCATCTGTCTATTTGAACATTTCATCAAGCTGCGCAAGGTATTCATCTGAGCAGTCGCTCTTTGCAAAGCTGTGTGCAGCCTCAGGGAACGTATCTGCCTTTACCTCGCTGTCATAGGCTTTGAAGGCTTCTGCCATCTGCCGGCCGATGTCGGCAAAATGCTTTACGAATTTAGGTGTGAAATCAGTATTCATTGCAAGCATATCCTGCATTACCAGCACCTGTCCGTCACAGCCTGCCCCGGCGCCTATTCCTATTGTAATCATATCAACCTTTCGGGTGATAAGAGCTGCAAGCTTTGGAGGTACGCATTCAAGCACGCACATAAACGCTCCTGCCCGCTGTACTTCAAGGGCGTCCTCAAGTACACGCCTTGCGTTTGCTTCACCTTTGCCCTGAACCTTGAAGCCTCCGAATGCATTTACGGACTGAGGGGTCATACCTATGTGCGCACATACAGGTATACCTGCATTTACTATGGCTCTTATCTGCTCTGTTACGGCAGCGCCGCCTTCCAGTTTAACTGCGTTTGCGCCGGTTTCTTTGATAAGGCGCCCTGCGTTTTCGACTGCCTGCGCAGCTGACACCTGATAGCTCATAAACGGCATATCCGCAATGACAAAGGTATTGCTGCAGCCTCTGACTACGCTTCTTGCATATATTATAGTTTCATCCATCGTAACCGGCAGTGTGGTGTCATAGCCCTGCATTGTCATTCCGAGACTGTCGCCTACAAGTATGGTGTTGATGCCTGCGTTTTCCATTATGCGTGCGGTAGTATAGTCATAGCACGTAAGCATTGAGACTTTTTCTCCGCTTTTTTTCATATCCAGCAGTGTTGCTGCTGTGTTTTTCTTTCCGTTCATTTTGTTACTCCTCGTTAAGCACATTTTTAAGTTCAGTATAACTGATATGTGAGTTCTTTTGTTCTGCGACCTTAATCAGCTCTCGTGAAAGAACCCTGTACAGATTTTCCTCTGTCTGCGTAGGGAAACAGCCGAGATGCTTCCTGACTGTTGAAACATCGTTTCTTTCGACAGGGCCGGTCAGAGCCCTAACAGGTCCTTCTTTTAATATATTCCTTACATTGCTCTCTATAAGCGGGGTAAGCGCTTCAAGCGCGCTGCTTTTAGTAAACCCGCAGGCCTCCATCAGATTAAGACTTTCCTGAACCAGAGCGCAGACAAGATTGCTGCTGATGGTGCAGGCTGCGTGGTATTTAACCTTGACATCTGAGGCTATTACCTTTGCATTTAATCCCAGTGATTTCAGTGTTTCATACAAACAGTTGATATATAGGCTGTCACCCTCAATGCAAAAAAAAGCACCCGCAAGTTCCCTGTAAGCATCGTACTTACTGTGAATGGGAAACAGTGGATGGATAGAATAACCGTATGCACCTTTGTCCCTGATGCCGGGAAAGGCTTCCTTGGCTGTCATTGCACCGCTGCAGTGACAGATAAGCCTGCCGGTAAGGTCAAACTCTTTTAATTCTTCAAAAACAGAAGATATAGCGCTGTCTGGAACTGTTAAAAAAACCGCATCGGAATCCTGAACTAATTCACCAATGCTGTCGTATACCGTAGTTCCGGTAAAGGCTGCCGCTTCTTTTGCTGATTCTCTGCGCCGGCTGCAGTAACCGGTCACCTGAATATTGTTTGCTGCAAAAAATTTGCCTAAAGTAAAGCCGACTTTTCCTGCTCCAATAAAACCTGTTTTCATCTTATCACCTCTCTTGTATATGTGTGCAGATGATGCGGTTTTTATTCCGTCTGAGCGGAGTTTGGATTTAGGTACAGTTTTCGATTAATCAGAAATGCCATCCTTATATTCTGAAAAGTTTACTTTCCAATTAGTAATTCTAGCATTATTTCGCATAGGTGTAAAGGGTGAAAAACAGGGTGATTGCATGAAACCCAAACATAACCGAACAGGAAACAGTGTATCTTATACAGGATATTCTGCCTCCTGATTTGATTTTTTGCTCTTCAATGTTAAATTCCCTGATAAAGGTGATTTGTATACTCAAAGGTTAAAAAGATACATATAATGCAGTGGCTGCAGCAGGTGCAGGGAATATGGAGGCAAGGTGAAAAGTTAAAAGTAACTCTTAACTTAATGACATTGCGTTGAAACCAAGCCCACCCTTTTTTCGCAGTTGGAAATAGACTGTTTGAATTATTTGTTAAACAGAGCATCATATGATAACGGATTATGAAGAAGTTATATATCGAGCCGCTGTTCGAAAGCTTTAAAGATATATATATC
>CAVJEY010000171.1:0-4866 GCA_963648745.1 Christensenellaceae bacterium Phil1 | reverse complement strand
CTTTTTCTATATTGTTGCCGTCTATGGGTCCTAAATATGTAAAGCCGAGCTCTTCAAAAATCGCTCCGCTGTCAACAAATGCGTATCTTAATGAGTTTTTGATATGGGAAACACCCTGAGCAAGTCCCCTGCCCACAACAGGAACTCTGTTAAGCGCTTTTTTGACGTTTTCCTTGGCGCTCAGGTAGTTTGAAGAAACTCTGAGCTTGTTAAGGTGCATAGAGATGCTGCCTGTGTTTTTTGAAATCGACATACCGTTGTCATTAAGAATGACTATGGCTTTTGATTTCATAAATCCCAGATTGTTAAGACCCTCATATGCCATGCCTCCCGTCAGAGCACCGTCACCGATTACGGCAATCACATTGTAGTCCTCTCCTCTTAAATCTCTGGCTGCGGCAAGTCCCGCCGCAAGGGAAACCGAATTGCTTCCGTGGCCTGTATCGAATATGTCGTGAGGACTTTCGGCTCTCTTTGGGAATCCGCTTATGCCGCCTGTCTGTCTGAGTCCCGCAAATTTATCCGCTCTGCCGGTCAGAATTTTGTGCACATAAGACTGGTGTCCCACATCCCACACGATTTTGTCTCCGGGGCTGTCAAACACCTTGTGAAGCCCTATTGTAAGCTCTACGATTCCCAGGTTTGAGGCAAGATGACCGCCTGTTTTTGATACGGAGTCTATTAAAAATTCTCTGATATCACAGCTCAGGGTTCTGAGCTGGTCTGCCGTCATCTGTTTGAGGTCGCCCGGAAAGCTGTAATTTAATAAATCCGCCATTATTTTGTCCTCGTCAGTACATCGTCAATTATATCGTTAAAAACCTCGGCATTATCATAATAGTCCGCTATGGTTCTGCGCGCTTCTTCTGCAGTTTCCTCTGCCATTTTTCTGCTTTGCTCAAGGCCGTAGAGTGAAACATAGGTAACTTTGTTTTTGGCAACATCAGCGCCTGTTTTTTTGCCCATTTCCTCCTCATTGCCGCAGGCGTCAAGCATATCGTCGGTAATCTGGAAAAGAAGTCCCAGATATTCTCCGTAGCTTGTCAGATCCTCCAGTGTTTTTGTATCCGCGCCGCCAAGATATGCGCCTGCTCTGATGACTGAAACAAGCAGCGCCGCAGTCTTGTTTACATGGATATATTCCAGCATTTCTTTTGAGCAGTGAGCGCCCTCGCCCTCTATATCCGCAACCTGACCTGCAACCATGCCTCTGCAGCCTGCGCCCTTTGCCAGTTCATATGAGGCTCTTACTCTTCTGTTGAGCATTTCGGGTGTGTCAAGATACAAAAGCATATCTTTGTTCATGGCTTCAAATGCGCTTGTGAGAAGTCCGTCGCCTGCCAGAATAGCTATCGCATCGCCGTAAACCTTGTGGTTTGAAGGTATGCCTCTCCTCAGATCGTCGTTGTCCATGGCAGGCAGATCATCATGTATCAGTGAATATGTGTGAATGTATTCCGCAGCGCAGGCATACGGAAGCGCCGAATTTATATCGCCTCCGGCAAAATCGCAGGCCGCAAGCATCAGAACGGGTCTTATGCGCTTGCCTCCGGAGCCGAGACTGTATTTCATCGCTTCGTAAAGAGTAATGCTTTTGTGATCGATTTCAGGAAGGAAATCCATAAGATGTTCTTCTATAAGGTCTTTGTAGTTATAGTACATAATGTTTTTCATAAAAACTCACTTCCTTTTGTAAATCTGTATTTTCTGTTTTGCTTCGTTCAGTATTTCACTGCACTGCCTGTAATATTTCATGCCCTCCTCGTAGGCCTTGAGAGCCTCGTCAAGGGTATTGCCTTCTTTTTTGAGATCCTGAGCGCTTTTTTCAAGACCTTTTAATGCTTCTTCAAATGCTGCCATCAGCTGTCCCTCCTTACAGATATTATTCTTGCATCTGCACTGCCGTCTCCTGCGGTGATTGTAATCTTATCGTCGCTGTCAAGCTCTGATACCGATGATAAAAGCCTGCCGTTTTTATCTGAAACCGCAAAATAGCCCATTGCCATTATTCTGTGCGGATTGAGGTTTTCAACAGTTTCTCTGAGGCTGCCGATAAGGTTCATATTATCAGAAATGACATTATCGGCGCTGCCTGTTATTTCGGTATAAAACCCGTCAAGCTTCAGTGAATAAAGCTGCAGTATGTTCTCTGCCTGCAGGGTCAGCGAGGCTTTGTCCATAGTTTCAAGCTGCATCTGTTTCATTCTGATGTATCCGTCAATCCCCGCATCAAGCATATCCGCCGTATCCCTGCAATATGTCATAAGCTGCGCTGTATCGGGAACTGCCATTACCGCCGCTGCGGTAGGTGTTTCAGCCCTCCTGTCAGCCACAAAATCTGCTATTGTAAAGTCTGTTTCGTGACCTACGGCAGATATTACCGGTATCCCCGAATTATATATGCTTCTTGCGACTGTTTCCTCGTTAAATGCCCAGAGCTCCTCTGCAGAACCTCCGCCTCTGCCTGTGATTATCAGGTCAAGCTGCGGCATTGTTTCGTTTAATTCATCTATCATTGACGAGATGTCCGCTGCGGCATTTGACCCCTGCACAAGCACAGGGCATATATACACATTAACCGCACTGTTCCTTGCCTTTATAATCTTGACTATATCCCTGACGGCGGCTCCCGTGTCTGAGGTCACCACCGCTATATTCTCAGGAAAAACAGGGAGCGGTTTTTTGTGTGCCTCATCAAACAGACCTTCCTCAAGCAGTTTGTTTTTGAGGTTTTCAAAAGCTGTACTCAGTGCTCCTGCACCTGCAGCCTCAATATCAGTGACATTTATGGAATAGCTGCCGCCCCGCTCGTAAAGGTATATATATCCGCTTACGATTATCTCCATGCCCTCCGAAAGCTCATAGCGTATGTGTCTTGCATTATCTGAGGCAAGGAAGCAGTTTATTCTGCTGCTTTCGTCTTTGAGCGAGAAATACACATGGCCGCTGCCGTGATATTTGAGATTTGATATTTCTCCCGTAACCGAGATACTGCCCAGCAGAGGGTCTGCCTGCAGGATTCTTCTGATATAACTGTTAAGCTGTGAAACTTTTATGGGTTTTGCTGCCATAGTTTCTCTCCTCCCAGCATTGCTGTGCCGACTGCATTGTCTGACGAAAGCTCTGCCGCGCCGAATTCATATGAAATACCGCTGTCAATATATCTGCCGATTTCCCTGCGTATATATGCGCTTGCAGAAACTCCTCCCGCAAACAGCACTTTATCTGTACCGCAGGCCGCCGCCGACTGGTTCACAGCCTTGGCAAGGCATACTGTAATTGTATCAAACAGGTTTTTTATCAGCAGACCGTAATCCGGCATTTTATCCTTGTCTGCAATAATTCTGAGTATCTGGGTTTCTGTGCCCGACAGATTGAATCGTCCGTCTCTTACTCTGACCGGAGTAAGTATATCAGCTTCGCCGGAAGTGTTCAAGGCTGTTTCGTCAAGAGATCTCCCGCAGGGGAAATCAAGTCCGAGAGCAACTCCTGCCCTATCTATAAGCTGCCCGAATGAAATATCAAGGCTGCCGCCTAATATATCCGCGCCGCTGCCTGTACAGTTTAGAATCTCACAGGTGCCTCCCGAAAGATGACAGCACAGAAGATCTGATTCGGATTTGAAGCTACTGCCTGCTTTGACTGCCGCTATATGTCCCTCCTGATGAGAGAATCTGTACAGAGGAATTTCAAGGACTGAGGCTGCCACGCTGCCTGCAGAAATCCCTGCATTAAATACCGGCATATACGAGCCTGCCACAGATCTTGGTCTTGATGATACGGCAACAGCTCCGACGCTGTATCCGGCTGTATCTGATTTGAGTTTTTCAATCAGTTCAGGCAGGTTTGCAATATGCTGAAAAAGGGCGTCAGACTGTCTCAGTCCTCTTTCGCCCTGTTTTACTTTGAGGAGTTTTCTCCTGTCGGAAATTATACTGCCGTTTTTGTCGACTGCCGCAACCGATGTCGTATAGTTGCTGGTATCTATTCCTAATACACATTCGTTAGTTTTCATTTTTAATTCTGATGGCCTTGCCAAGCAGGCCGTTTACAAATTTCTGTGAATTGTCCGTTCCGAATTTTTTGGCAAGATTTACAGCCTCGTTTAATGAAACAGCTTCGGGTATGTCGTCTGCAAAAAGAATCTCGCCCAGAGCCACTCTGCATATGGCAAGGTCTGTTTTGGCCATTCGCGAAGTGCTCCATCCGTCACTGGCTTTGTTAATGATGCTGTCTATATTCTCAAGATTGTCCGCTATCGCTCTGTAGACACCGTCAATGTATTTTTGCTGTGCGGGACCTATCTTGTAGTCTCTTAAAAATCTGTGCTTCAGATCCTCTGAAAAATCCTTTTGCACTCCCATCTGAAAAATAAGCTGCATAAGCAGTTCTCTGGCTGCTTCTCTTGTCATTAAATTTCCTCCTCATCAGGCAGATAAACACCCTGCACGTGAATGTTTACGGCGGTCACAGACAGCCCCGTCATCTGCTCTACTTCGTTTTTTACGTTTACCTGCACTTCCCACGCCACAGCGGGTATTTTAACTTCATAATCCACGATTATGAATACATCTATTTCAACATCCTGTTCATCTCTGGAAATTTTGATGCCCTTGGACGGAGGTTCGTTTCCAAGCAGGTTTCTGGAAAGATTGTCAATAAGGCCGCCGCTTAATTCATGCACTCCGTTTGTCTTGAGCGCGGCATTTACAGCGCATATTGATATGACCTCATCCGATATTTTGACTGTACCGTATTTATCCTCTCTGTTCTGACCCATAACCACCTCTCCAATTCAGCACTGTTCACATTGTTGTAAGAGCCTGCTGCATAGTGAAACTGAATTTCAATATCCGAACCATTATA
>CAVJEY010000170.1:0-4946 GCA_963648745.1 Christensenellaceae bacterium Phil1 | reverse complement strand
GCAGGACCCAGACCAATCAGGCGGAGCTTTCAAAAGGCAATCCGAATTTAATTACCCATTAATTATATGGGATTTATCTCTGCAAGTCAAGGAGAAACTCACCCAAAAACGGTATACTATGCTTAGCCCCGAACGCACCCTCTCTGCCGGCGTGCTGCTCTGTCAGCACACCGATTGCATTAATCAGTCTCGTCGGGTCTGCTGTATCTGCGTATAATTCTCTCCGCCGCCTTAATACCGTCTACCGCTGCAGATGTAATACCGCCCGCATATCCCGCGCCCTCGCCTGCAGGATAAAGCCCTCCGACAGCTGACTGCATACCGTCATCTCTCAGAATCCTTACAGGAGATGAGCTTCTTGTCTCCACAGCCTTCATAACCGTATCATCCCGGTCAAAGCCTCTGAGCTTCCTGCCCAAAACAGGCATGGCCTCAAGATACGCTTCCGTTACAAAATCGGGCAGGCATTTTGCCACCCTGTTCGGGTTGTCTGAATTTCCCTGCATCGCTCTCAAGGCATCCTCTCTGAAGCTGCCCCATGTAGTCTGCAGCGGCCTGTAGCTGCCGGAAAGCTCATAGGCAAGGCGTTCATATTTTTCCTGAAATCTCACTCCCGCAAGAACATCGTCTCCGTCAAAGTCATTTGTCCTTATATCAACCAGAAGAGCGCTGTTGGCATATCTGCCATCACGCGCAGCATAGCTCATGCCGTTTGTAACTGTCATACCCTCTGATGAGGCCGCCGCAACAACCTCGCCGCCGGGGCACATACAAAATGTATATACGCCTCTGCCGTTACTGCATCTGTAAGACAGCTTGTAGTCGGCAGGAGGGAGGCTGTCTGCAAATCCGCCGTACTGGCTCTCGTTTATCATGCTCTGCAGGTGCTCAACTCTGACTCCTATTGAAAACGGTTTTTGCTCCATCGGTATGCCTCTGCTGTTCATAACCGCAAAGGTGTCTCTGGCACTGTGGCCGGGAGCCGCTATAACCGCCTGTGTATCAATCACTTCACCATTATTGACCTCTACTCCCGCAAGTATCCCGCCGGAGTCTGTTATGAAGTCTGTCACTCTGCTTTCAAACCGTATTTCACCACCGAGAGAAATGACTTTGTTTCTGATATTTACAACAACATCTCTGAGTACATCAGTCCCTATATGCGGCTTTGCCTTGTAGAGAATGTCAGGCGATGCTCCTGCCGCAACAAATTCCTCAAGCACTTTTTTTATTCTGAAATCTTTGATACCCGTAGTGAGCTTGCCGTCCGAAAACGTGCCTGCTCCTCCCTCGCCGAACTGAACGTTTGACTCCGTGTCAAGAATTCCCTCCTGCCAGAAGCGGTCCACATCGGCTATGCGGTCTTTCATCTGTCTGCCTCTTTCGAGCACCAGCGGAGCATATCCTGCTTCTGCAAGAATTAAAGCCGCAAACATACCGCATGGCCCGAATCCGATTATAACGGGCCTGTGGAGCATGGGAGCATCACCATGCTCCGGCAGTCTGTATTCGGTTTCCTTTGATTTCCGGAGTCTGAGCTTCCTGTCACAGTCAAAATCGACGGTATATACAAGCCATACGGATTTTTTATCTCTGGCATCTATGGATTCTCTGACGATTTTCCAGTCAGTAATTTTTGTGGAGTATTTTTTTTCGAGTTTTGTTTTCAGAAGCTCCACCGGCTGACCGGGTTTTAATTTTATCTGCGTTTCTCTATACATTTACCCATCGCCTTTCCTGCCGCAAGCCCTGTGGTCCACGCATTAAAGAGGTTATAGCCTCCGCACGGACCGTCATAATCAAGTACCTCTCCCGAAAAATACAGTCCCGGCACAAGCTTTGACTCCATGGTGTCAGGGTCAACTTCATCAAGCGAAACGCCGCCTGCCGTACACTGCGCGTATTTCCAGCCCTTTGCTCCTGTCACCTGAAGCTCCCAGTCCTGATATATCCTGCTTATTCTTTTGAGCTCATCATCCGTAAGCTCAGACGGCTGCTTGTCAAGATCAATCCCCGCATCTCTGAGAAGCCTTCTGGCTATGGATTTGTGCAGAAGCGACATATATATATCCTCTGTGCTGATGCCTTCAAGCTCTCTCAGCTCTTTGAGCACCCATATCATTTTCTGTCTTGCCGTTTCGGGGCTGAAATTTATTTTTACGGTATATTCTCTGAAAGCCGCCTCAAGGCCTTTTGACATATCAAGCTTTAACATTCTGCTGAGATTCATCACGCAGATTCCCGATATTCCCTCTGCCGTAAACTGCATCTCGCCTCTCTCGGAGGCTACAGGCTGTCCGTTTTTGTAAAGTGTAACCTCTCCTTCGGCTCTGCAGCCTTTCATTTCGCTGAAGTCGCCCTCGCAGTTCATTGCCGTAAGCACCGGCATAAGTGTTTTAACCGTATGTCCCAGTTTTTTGGCAAATATATATCCGTCCCCTGTGGTTCCGAAAGCAGGCGCAGCCTTGCCTCCCGATGCTATGAGGAGTTTTTTGCATACATATGCCTCATCATCTGAGGTAATCAGCTTAAAACCGCCGTTTTTGAGTCTCCTGACATCTGTAACCGCCGTATTCAGAACAGGCTCTATGCCGGCTCCCAGAAATGTGGTTTTGATTGACCTTACAACCGATGACGACTGCCTGGTATACGGATACAGTCTGCCCTCTTCTTCTTCAACCGTAAAAATACCTATGGTTCTGAAAAACAGCAGCAGTTCTTCGATACCCTCGCACGATGAATTGGCGATATTGCACCTGCCGTTGCCGGAGGCTATCACCTTGCGCAGTATTTTGTTGCCTTTTTCTATGAGGCACAGGTCAAGCATTCTGTTCTGTCTTTTGGCGTTAATCGCCGCAACGCAGCCGGAAGCTCCCGCGCCGATTATGCATATATCAAATTCCTTTAATTCCATGAATTCTCCTCCAGACTATCAGGACCGTAAGAATAAACTTACGGTCCGTCCTGATTTATTTAATTGTTCTTGCATGAGGCATATGGAAACCGAGTTCCAGTGTGGTTACGGACTGTATTATGAAAAATATCCCCAGCAGCTCTCCCACAGCCAGATTCAGAGTTATTGAATTGAAGAAGCCAAGAAGTCCTGCAAGTATACATATAAGGCCGGTACCTAAGGTCCACCAGAAGTTTGATTTCTTTTTGGTTCTGTCTATATTAAGCACTATTACAAGCCTTAATACTCCTGAAAACAGCATTCCCATTCCGAACACATAGGGAACCGCAACCTCTGCGGCAAGCTGTCCGCTCAGCACCAGAATGCCCAGAACAAAAGTGACTATGCTGTCTGAAAGCATCCATGCGTTGTTGTCTTTGCGGTTGCCGCCTCTTGAATAGATATATGTCATACCCTCAACCGTGCCGTCAATCACCATAACAATTCCTATTGCAAATGCCAGCGCCAGAAACGATACTCCGGAGTTGGCAAATGTCCATATGCCTGTGCCCATCAGAAGAATTCCCATTACTATTGTAATTGCTCTCATATACATGTCCTCCAAACTAACCACTTCATTATACTATATCTTCACACATATTTCTAGCAAAACAATCAAATTAGGTCTATAATAGTTGTATGGACAGAGTTATTTTACATTGCGATATGAACGGATTTTTTGCATCGGTTGAGCTGCTTTCGCATCCGGAGCTTGCTAATGTTCCCATGGCTGTATGCGGCAACCCCGAAAACCGCCACGGCATAATCCTTGCCAAAAACGAGCTTGCCAAAAAAGCCGGAGTTGTTACCGCACAGACGCTGTGGCAGGCGCGAAAAAAATGCCCCGAACTGCAGGTGGTGCCTCCGCACCATGACAAATACAGGCACTACAGCAGGCTTATCAATGAAATCTACGGCAGATTCACCGATATGGTGGAGCCTTTCAGCATTGACGAGTCATGGCTTGATGTTACCGCAAGCCGCAGACTGTTTGGCGACGGCAGACAGATTGCCGACACCATAAGAAAAACAGTAAGAGAGGAGCTTGGTCTGACACTGTCTGCGGGAGTTTCATTTAACAAGATATTTGCCAAAATGGGCAGCGAATACAAAAAACCTGATGCAACCACAGTCATATCCAGAGAAAACTACAAAAAAATATTATGGCCCATGCCTGTTTCTGAGATGTTTTTTGTTGGGAGCGCTACCGCACAGAAGCTTAACAGAGCAGGGATTATGACAATAGGACAGCTGGCCGGAACAGACAGGCTTATCCTTGAAAGTATGCTGGGCAAACATGGCGGTCAGCTTTATGATTATGCCAACGGGCTTGATGATTCTCCTGTATGCCGTCAGTGCGAAAGGCAAAAAATCAAATCCGTAGGAAACGGCATCACATTCAAAAGAGATCTTACGGGCACAGAAGATATAAGGAGGGCTGCAATGGGTCTTGCGGACACCGTTGCGGCAAGGCTGCGCCATTATCAGATGAAGGCCTACGGCATCAAAGTTGATATTAAAGATACGGAACTTAAAACAATTTCAAGACAGAAGCAGCTTGCAGCTCCCACAAACCTTACCTGTGAGATTTGTGACACTGCGGTGGAAATAATAACTGCCTCGTGGAATCTCAAAAAACCTGTCAGAATGCTTACAATTACGGGAATAAACCTGTGCGATGAGGATACCGGGGAGCAGATCTCACTGTTTGGCGCAGATACTGTTTCAAGAGAAAAAAACGAAAATCTGGAAAGAGCCATGGATTCCATAAGGTCAAAATACGGCAAATCCTCCATCACCTTCGGCAGATTCAAAACAGATGAGCTTGGCATAGAGCCATACGATGACGATGACTGATTCCGTCAGTATACTCTGCTCTGTGTCTGCCGAAAATGAAATATGCAGATATTCTGACGTACAACTGTCATATGAGTGATAATCTTGAATTCCCTATTGCGTGTTGTCACTACACATGATTATTACTAAAAAAATA
>CAVJEY010000169.1:0-4963 GCA_963648745.1 Christensenellaceae bacterium Phil1 | reverse complement strand
ATGCTTTTGACGAAACAGAGCCTGCAGATTATGACAGGGTCACCGTGGTGGGCGCGCTTGTCCCGATTATAAAAAAGCTTATAGCAGCAGGCAGTGATTTCAGTATTTTAGAGCTTGACCCTAAAACCCTTAAAGAACACGAAATGAAATATTTTGTACCTGCAGACAAAGCTGATACCATCATACCTTATTCAGATCTTCTGGTTATAACCGGGGTTACAATATTAAACGATACGCTGCCGCAGCTGCTTGAAATGGCAAAGCCCGGCGCTGAAATCACAGTTACGGGACCTACTGCGGGAATGATTCCCGATGTGCTGTTTGATATGGGAGTCACAACAGCGGGAGGCATACTTGTAACCGATGCCGACATGCTGCTTGACATCATTGCAGAGGGCGGCTCAGGCTATCATTTTTTCGGCAGATACGCAGAAAGAATAATAATAAAAAGAGGTCGATAGAATATGGAAACGGAGTCAGTCTTAAAAAGATTAAAGAATTTCAAATACATCGCGGTTTTAGAGGGAATTGCCGTAGGATTCTCCGCAGGAATAGCCGTATCGTTTTTCAGGCTGCTTATAGAAAAAGCAGAGGCTCTCAGGAATATATTCATTACTCGGGAATTTTCTATTATGACCCCTCTGCCGTTTATCTGCGCCGGCATTATTATCTGCCTGTGCATCCGCCTTGAAAAGAACGCCTGCGGAAGCGGCATTCCTCAGGTGAAGGCCGAGCTTGCAGGCCAGCTCAAGGCCTGCTGGTGGAAAGTCATCCTGGCAAAAATCATAGGCGGCGTCACTGCGATAGGCATAGGATTTTCAGTCGGAAGAGAAGGCCCGAGTGTCCAGATAGGAGCCATGGCAGGCAAGGGATTTTCACGTCTCACAGGCAGATTAAGAACAGAAGAACGTCTCCTGATAACCGCGGGCAGCGGAGCAGGACTTGCTGCAGCGTTTAACGCTCCCCTTGCAGGCGTCGTTTTTTCCCTTGAGGAAATACACAAAAACCTTTCTGTTGAGGTGCTGCTTGCCTCAATGTCCGCTGCAATATGCTCAGATTTTGTATCCGCATATATTTTCGGATTTTCACCTGTATTTTCGGTAAATCCCGAACACATTCTGTCTCTGAAGCACTACTGGCTTATTCTGATTCTAGGAATCATTCTCGGTATCTGCGGTGCACTGTATAACATCGGCATCAGATATGTACAAAAAGCATACTCGCTTCTTAAATTCACATGGCTCAAAATACTTGTTCCCATCATCTGCACCGCCGTTTTGTGCTACACATATCCCTATGTGCTGGGAGGCGGCAGCAGCCTTGTGGACACTGTTTCAGAAAACAGCTTCACCGTATCCGCACTTCTGATTCTGCTTGCTGTAAAGTATGTTTTTTCGATGATAAGCTTCGGCTCAGGAACTCCCGGAGGCATATTCCTGCCACTGCTGGTGCTGGGTTCGCTTATCGGGGCTTTGTTTGCCAATGTGTCAGGATATGATATGTATCTTGACAATTTCATAATACTGAGCATGGCAGGGTATTTCTCTGCGATTGTAAAGTCACCTGTTACAGGTATAATTCTCATATCTGAAATGACAGGCAGTCTTTCACACCTGCTTTCCCTTACACTCATATGCCTGGTATCATACACTGTTTCCGATATTATGAAGTCACAGCCTGTATATGAACAGCTGCTTGACAGCCTGCTTGGAAATGCTTCAAAAAAAAGTGGAGCCCACAACAAAATTATACTTGAAAGCTGTGTGCAGTTTGGCTCTGCAATGGACGGCAGCAGGCTTGAAACACTGGGCGCTCCCAAGGGCTGCCTGGTTATAGCGGTAAACCGCAGAGGCGAGGAGATAGTTCCCGACGGAGCTACTGTTCTTATGGCTGATGACAGTCTGCTGCTGCTTTGCGATGAGGACATAGTATATGAAACACAGCTGTTGCTTGCAAGACTGTGCAGAAGCATATAAGGCGGCCAAAAGGCCGCCACCATTGTTCATGTTATTTTACTCTACAAAAATACTGCCACCTATAAATTCCCTGATTATAGAGTTGTTAACTATAATCGAGTCGTCTTCAATGGTTCTGAAAAATCTTAGAAACTTAAGCATTCTCACCGCTTCGCAATATTCCGGCTCATCCTCCTTTATATCCTTTAGCAGAGGCTCCGCATATTTTTTGAGTACTGCAAGCTCATATATATGAGCTGAATTAAACAGCACATCTGCCTGATCGTTATACGGAAATATGTTTTTATCCTCCCCTGCTCTGACCTTGGGCCACGAGCTGATGGTTGCCTGCGCGCTGTGCCCTCTGTACTGATAATCTCTGACAAGTCTCCTGAGCATTCTCGCATCTGTTGTAGGTATTCTGTTGTGCCTGTCGATATTAAGCTGCGTAAACGGGCTTATGTAAATTCTGAATTTCTCACCATCACTTATATAAGGAGTCAGATCGCCGTTAAGAGCATGAATGCCCTCGATTACAATCGGCTGTGTCTGCTTTATTTTTGTAATTCTCCTGCCAAAGATTTTTTTGCCTTCCATAAAATCAAACTCCGGCAAATCAACTTCCTTGCCTTCAAGCAGGTCGTTCATATTACTGTTAAACAGCTCTATATCTACCGCGCTCAGATTTTCATAATCAGGTTCACCGTATTCATCAAGAGGTGTATTGGTTCTCTCTACAAAATAATCATCGGTTCCAAGATAGAGGGGATTTAATCCGTTTACTTTGAGCTGTATGCACAGTCTCCTTGCAAACGTGGTCTTGCCCGATGATGAAGGCCCTGCAATTAAAACAATGCGTTTTCTGCCGCCTGTAATCATATCGGCTATCTCTGCAATTTTTTTCTCATGCAGCGCTTCCGAGAGCTGGATAAGCTCCTTGTATTCTCCGGTTTCCACTTTTCTGTTTAAATCAGAAACAAATGAAACGCCCATTATGCGCCCTCTTATTGTAGCCTCTCCGAAGGCATCATACAGCTTGGCTTCTTCTTTGTATTCGGGGATAACATCAGGCTTAGTCGGATGAGGAAATCTGACTATAACGCCTCTCCTGTATTTTTTCAGTTCAAAGTGCCTGATATATCCTGTTGACGGCACCATAAGCCCGTAAAAGAAATTGCTGTAGCCTTCAAGTGAATAAAATCTTACCTTGTCTGCTTTTTTATGAAGAAGTGCAAGTTTTTCAGGCTGATTAAGCTCAACAAATCTTCTCTCCGCCTCACTTACCGAAACCTCCTCCTTGACAAAAGGCAGATTTGCCTCTGTAATTTCTCTCATCCTGTTTTCAACTGCAGCAACCTGCTCATCTGTCAGCGCGGTATCAAGTGTTATTGTAGTATAAAGACCTTTGCTGAGTGAATTCTGTATATCAACATTCACATCGCCGAGAACATCTTTAACTGCCTTGAGATAAACAAGTGAGAGGCTGTACTGATAAATCAGATTTGCAGCCTGTGTGCGTATGTCAAGAAATTCTATCCTGCAGGGCTTATCTATAACCTCTGTAAGATCCACAAGGTCATTGTCTTTTTTGGCTGCAACCACAGTATACGGCAGCTCATCCGCATATTTTTGCACGAGTGCCTCAATAGTTATGCCCCTGTTTATTTCTATGGTATCAAACTCATCTCTCAGTTTTTTTCGTATCTTAATTTCCATAACAATCCCTTTCTGAACATCCTCCCTCTATAGCCATAATAATATTTTTACCATTCAACAGCTCTGCGCTGCTTTACAAATGCTTATCAGCATTGTAATACACGAGCTGTGTCGAGTGTATTTCGATGATTCTTACCTTTCGGCGAAGCCGAATTATGATGGTAGAATCATTATAACATATTCCTCCTGCTTTTGGGCAGAATAGTATTCTGAAAGGAGTGATGACTTTTGAAAAAGATAATACTGATACTAGTTATAATCGGGGCATTAAACTGGGGATTTATAGGCTTTTTCGGCTATGATGTCGTATCATCAATATTCGGGCCCGATCTTGAAGTTGTCAGCAGAGTAATATTTGCTGTCGTAGGACTCGCCGGTCTTTATTCCATAAGTTTTCTTTTTGACAAAAAATCATAACGCTGTTACGGAAGCTGCACACCTCATATGTACAGCTTCCTTTTGCCTTGTCTAGCTGTACAGTCTGCCCTTCAGCAAATCACAAAGCCTTCTGGCTTCATCCTCATGCAGAGTAATCCCTCTTGACATACGCAAATGTTCCTCATCCCAGTCTCTTATGTCATACTTGGGGTTTCCTTTTTTGTTCCAGTCTACTCTGTTTAATTCCTTTGTCCACCCTGTAGGGTGCTCCGCAATCACACCTATATGTTCTGTGATTTCAAAGGTTACTTCATTATTGTTTGTTTCTGCCATATGAATTCGTTCCTTTCTGTAAAATTCAAGGCTATGCATATCCTTGAATTAATTATACCTCTTTTCATTCCATTGTCAACATCTTTTTCTACTTTTTTCCTGTTTTACACATTTTTTAGGTTTTTGTATACAAAATATTTTTTTCATGCAAAAAATAAAGCGGATACACCGATTTTTACCGGCATATCCGTGTAAAGTCTGTTTCGCAGTTTAGAAATAGTTTCGAGGGTTTTTGAGTGAACCGTCAACCTCCACTTCAAAGTGGCAGTGCGCTCCTGTGGAATTCCCTGTATTTCCGACAAGTGCTATGTTCTCTCCCTTGTAAACCTTGTCTCCCTCCGATACCAGCAGACGGCTGCAGTGAGCGTAGGTTGTCACCATACCATTTTTGTGGTCTATTTTGATATAGTAGCCGTAGCTGTAGTTATATGCGGCAGTGATTACAGTCCCTCCGTCTGCGGCATATATATTGTTTCCCGCAGCACAGGCAAGGTCAACACCTCTGTGCAGTCTGCCCCATCTGTATCCGAAGCCCGATGACTGATAGCCTGCAGGACAAGGGTTTGTAAGATTGCCTGAGC
>CAVJEY010000168.1:0-4978 GCA_963648745.1 Christensenellaceae bacterium Phil1 | reverse complement strand
GCATATTTACACTGGTTTAGTGCGCTCTGCGCAACTACCTTGTTCCCGTCATATACAACTGCTTTAACCTTGTAATAATACTTAGTACCTTTCTTACCCTTTGTATTTACAAATGTCTTGGTACTCTTTGTTTTCAGTACAGTATACTTGGAAGCCTTTTTAACTGATCTGTAATATTTGTACTTCACAGTATAGCCTGCAGCCTTGAGCTCATCTATAAGCTCTCTGTCCTGTTTATCAAGGCTTACCGTTATCCTGATATTTTTCTTTGATGTTTTCGCGGAGCGTGCAACAGGTGTGAGCTTTGAAACAAGTGATGCCGCATCGATTTTATCCTCTGCTTCAAGTCCCAGCTCGTCAGCATCCACAAGTGCGAAGGCTGAGAAATGCGAGGTTGTAAACTCAAAGCATTTCTTACCGTTTACTTCACGGCTCTTACCGGGCATCTGCTCAATCTTGCCGTCATCTGCAATATGTATTGCAGCAACTCTCTTGTCCTGCAGCTTTGCAGGGATTTTAACAGTTACGGTAACCCTGCCTGTCTTAAAGTCTGAAATCACCTTGTCCCCGGATTTTACAGTCAGAACCATAACCTCTCCGTTTGTTCCGGCTGCTTTTTTCTGAAGCTCGTCAGGATTTGCAACCTTGTTCACGTCAATTGTAACAGTTGCGCCCTTTGCCTCATCGAGTACTGTTTTAATTGTATCTCTGTCAAGGCTTACTGTGCCGTTTTCGGTGTTTACAGTGAGTGTTGCAGCTGTTTTCTCGCTGATATCCCTGACAAAGGAAACATTAAGCTGGAGTTTAACATTATCAGCTCCGTCTGTATCTGATTCTGCAACTTCAAGCACTATATCAGATGACTTCTTATCTGCAGCCTGTTTGATAATCTCAGTCTGGTTATCATCGGAAACGGTTACTGTAGCTGTTTTTTCCTTAGTGCCGTCTGCATTTGTTTTTTCGGTAACCTTGGCTTCTGTAGGAGCTGTAGTCGTGCCTGCCTTGTCATCGGTATTAACAACAGTCTTGGTTTCATCGGTCTTGGCATCGCTGCTCCAGTGTTCAGAGCCTTCTTCCTTGGTGTAGTCATCGGTATAGTGCCATACAATATTGTCACCATCATTTAAGAACTGCTCTGCTGCACCGAGGTTTGGATGTGTGCCGTTCAGTGTATACATCCAGCCGGACAGACTGCCGTTGGTAAATTCACCTAGAGTTACTCCATTTCTTGTCAGGCTTTCGATATATGCAGTACCTCTGTTATTGCTTTCTTTCCATGTAATGCCGTTAGCTTCAAAAACTTTTTTCATTACATCGTAAACTGTTGTGTTGTTGTCTATTTTAACTTCAGTTCTTCCTACCCACTGTTTCAGGTTACCGCTTTTCAGCGTATGTGTTCCTGTCTTATCAGTAGGTTCTCCATGAGCATCATCACCAAGCACAGTAAAGTATGCAACTATATCTTTTACCTGTGAAGAATTATACAGTACCGTCACTGTAAACTCTGTCTTTGCTGTACCATATTTAATGGTAACCGTACCAGTATTGCGCTTACTGTTATCAAATCCACTGATATCTACATCGTCAGCGCCAAGAGTAGTAACACTGCCGTCAGACCAGTAAGCTTTTATTGTCATTCCATCAAGGTCAAGTGAATCACCAATATAGTATTCTGTCTTGTAGTCGCCGGAAATTGTTATTTCACGCACATATCTGACATTAGTATGAATTGGATAGGACACCTTCGTATCAGCACCCGATTCGCTCTGAATCCAGTTTTTAAGCATACCTTTATTAAGAAGTTTCGTTACGGTACCATCTGCAAATTCTTCTTCGGATTTAGCCGTAAAGGCGTTTTCCGAATCCCATCCGGCTACTGTTATTGCCATACTGCCAAGCCCCTTGTAGTTGCTGCTTGCCAGATAATAGTTGTTTGTATAGAATTGGTGAGTCGCATCATACGCACCAAGTTCTCCGATGATTCCGCCTGCATGAGCATACGCATCCGTATCGCTTGTATCATGTATTGTTCCGTAAAAATGGTTGTCAGATATATATGCGTCATTCCAGGCAGCACGGATTCCGTATTCTGAGCCGATTATACCACCGACACCGCTTCCTAAATTATCACCACCGCTGATAACCTCTTTGCTGTTGCCGGTAATGTCCGCAGCAACATAGCAGTTCTGTACTGAAACAGGCGGCGTATTCGGAGCTGAGGCACTGATATATCCTGCGCCAAGAATTCCGCCCACACAACCTCCGGTAGCTTCAACTTTGCCGAGGAATTCACTGTTTATTATCGTACAGTCGCCCATCGACTGTCCCTTTTTACCGGCCAGACCGCCGACATTGCTGCTGCCGTATACGGTTGCATAACTTACGCTGTCTTCAATGCGGCCGTTTAGTGTGCCTGCAAAAGAGCCAATTGCAGAATTACTTTTGTCATAGCCTACAATAACATTTTTTTCAATTGTACAATTACGGATAATAATATCATTTATTCCCGATGTACTTCCACCATTGACCAGACCCGAACCACGTGTACTGCTTCCGCTGAGCAGTGTCACATTTTCTACTGTAATTATATCAGGATCTGTAAACTGCTGATATACACCATCTGTACCGTAATCGACACATGCCTTGTCAAGAAGAGCTGCACCATTTATGTTTACGCCGTAAAGCTTCAAATTCTTCACTACAGCATCACGGGCATAATTCAAAAGAGGCTTTCCTCCGTTTGAAATTGTCATCGTATGACCATCGCCATCAATAGTACCGCCGAATGCAAGCAAATATTTTCCCAATCCGCCGTTATTCTTGCCAATCGGTTCCCAGTCACCCGGAAGTGTGATGTCATTTGCCAGCTTGAATATTGCACCGTTCAGAGAATCTCCACTTTCTACAAGAGTCCTTATCTTTTTCAAATGCTCCACAGTTTTAATCAAATACGGATTTTCTTCCGTTCCTGTTCCTTCAAAGCCCTCGATTTCACCGCGTGGCTGAATAGTAATCGGAAGGATATCACTGCGGATAGTGGCACTTCTGTTTGTATCATCAGCTGTAGCTACCGCAGTAACTTCACAATAATAATAATGTTTACCTACGGAAAGTTTTTCTGTTATGTTGCAACTGCTGATTACTCCAAGCACCCTGTTTCCTACATTGTCTTTAATTTTATATCGTCCGTTTGAACCGATTGTATAGTTCTCTGAACTGATTGCCTTTGCGCCTTCATATGAATTCGCTGAATTTTCATACCATACAAACTCTATTTTTACATTTCCTTTTGTATTATCAGAATTTGTGACTTCTTCACTGCCTGCTGCAATCTGAAGAGGATTTATACTTTGCCCTTCCGTATATTCTCTCTGGTAAGCACTAGTATCATTTAAAACATCGAGATTTGAATAGGTTCCCGGCTGAATGACAATCTCAGGATCATTTACTTTTCCCAAGTTCACCTTTACCTCTGCCGCTTTGCTTTTCTGCATGATATTATTGCTATCTGTCACTTTGCAACGGTATGATCGGGTACCTCCGACTTTGGTTGGAGGCTCAAATATCGATTCGGTAGCACCTTCAATGTCTTTATAGGCACCATCATTCCGACTATCTTGCGCCCACTGCCATTGATAGGATACGTTGTCTTTATTTTTACCTGTTACCGAAACTGTTAATTTGACATCGTCGCCTTTATTATATGTGCCACCCTGCGGCTGAGCGGTTATTTCCCAGTCGCTTTCATTTCCCACAGTGACATACAGTTTATAGTCACTTCGAATTTCTGAAGCACTTTCGCCCCATACCAGTGAAAACGGTACAATATATTTATTATCCTGCTTCTGGCATTTGCTTAAATCCACCTTGAATCCGGTATCATCAAACCATGTAAAGGTATCTTTCCTCCCTGAATAAGCATAGCTGCCCGCTGCAGCCTTCTGCTCTCCATTGTAATAAATATACCCGATAGGCATCCCATCATAGGTTTTCCATTCGGCCGCCGTTCCTTTCAATGTAATTTCAGTAATACCCTCAGGTACTGTGACATTATATTCACGGGTATACTTTACAATACTCTGCGTCGTATTATCATACTGAGAACTTATATCCGGGCTTGTCTGAAGCTGTCTGTCGCCGTCAAACACACTCAAACTGCTCAGATATGGTACAAGAGTGAGTCTGACTGTACGCTCATCGCACAGGTCACCGTTATCTTTGCTGAAAACTTTTACCGTAAAATCATAAGTGCCAAGTTCAAGCCCGGCAAAGAAATCATTTGATTTCATGATTGAGTCGGTAGAAGATTTTCCATAATAATTAAATGCTGATAGGTCTGTGATGTAATCCTGACTCGCATAAAACATCTGACCTTTTCCTTCGGCATGTGACCTGCGAACGACATTGCCGTCTTTATCTGTAAGCGTCGCAGATATGAGGAGATTGCCTGCACCTGACTTTGCAGAATCCGTCAATGTCAAAGGCATTGAATACTGTCTGTAAATTATACCCGAATATGCTACATCAACAGAATAAACGCCATCGTCAGCTGTCTGTGCTTTGCTCATGTCGAAAATTTCATGTTCATCTGATGTCAAAAGCTTAATATTTGCGATGTAATCATTTTCCTCTGCAGACTCAGCTTCAGGTGAAACCGTAATCGTCATATTTACACTGTCTGCACCTTCCAGACTGAGTGAAACGACAAATATCTTGTTTGTCTTTGCATCTCCGATGTAGTCTGCAACGGCATTCATGTCTGCAAGCTCTGTTTTCCCGTCGCTTTGATAATATTTCAGAGCAACCTGTTCCGTAGCGTCTTTGCCGTCTTTATCCTTTGCGGAATAGGCAGGCTTCCAGCTCTTCAATTCGCTTGCCTTGACGCTTGCCGTGCTTGCCGCTGTTATTTCGGCAGATTCCTCGAAATTAACCTTCAGTGTATAATGTCCATCGACACCGCCTTTGCAGGTATCTTTTG
>CAVJEY010000167.1:0-5090 GCA_963648745.1 Christensenellaceae bacterium Phil1 | reverse complement strand
TAGTAGTTGAGACGGGAGGCATAGGTTATGACATATCTGTGCCGGGTAATTCCCCGCTTTATCTTAGCAGCGAAGGGGATGAGGTTATATGCTATACAGCCATGATTGTCAGAGAAGATGATGTAAGTCTTTACGGCTTTGCGGACAGAGAGAGCCTTGAGCTTTTCAGACTCCTTATAACTGTAAGCGGGGTGGGAGCAAAAGCCGCAATGTCGGTGCTTTCGGCGCTTACATCTTCACAGCTCAGACAGGCTATTGCATTTGAGGACGACAAAGCTATTGCCACTGCCAACGGCGTAGGCAAAAAAACAGCCCAGAGGATTGTGCTTGAGCTCAAAGACAGGGTTTCAGCGGACAATATTTCAGCTGCACAGCAGCAGGCATCATCAGCTGTATCCGATGATGCAAGGAGTGAAGCCGTAAAGGGTCTTGTATCACTTGGCTACACCAGAGCCGAGGCAGTCAATGCTCTTGCAGGCACAGAGGCCGCAACTGCTGAGGAATATATCAAAAAGGCACTCAAAAATCTGTTTTAGGGGAATAGAATATGGACGAACAAAGAATAACGGCGACTTCTGCAGGCTTCAATGAGGAAAAATCCGAAACAGGGTTAAGGCCGCAGACGCTTGATGAATATATAGGCCAGAAAACAGCCACGGACAATCTCAAAATATTTATAGAAGCAGCCAGACTCAGAGGCGAGCCTCTTGATCATGTGCTGTTTTACGGTCCTCCGGGGCTTGGCAAGACAACTCTGGCAGGCATAATTGCCAATGAGCTGGGAGTTGAAATCAAAATCACGTCAGGTCCTGCAATAGACAGAGCAGGGGATCTTGCAGCGATACTTACAAACCTCAATGAAAACGATGTCCTGTTTATAGATGAGATACACAGGCTGAACCGCTCAGTTGAGGAGGTTTTGTATTCCGCAATGGAGGATTACGCACTGGATATAATTATAGGGAAGGGGCCGTCGGCAAGATCCATACGCATTGACCTTGCAAAGTTTACGCTGATAGGAGCAACCACCAGAGCGGGAAGCCTTTCGGCGCCGCTCAGGGACAGATTCGGTGTATTAAGCAAGTTCACATTGTATGACACAGATGATCTCAAAAAAATCATTCACAGATCGGCAGGGATACTCGGAGTCGATGTTGATGAAACATCACTTGAGGAGATGGCAAAGCGCTCAAGAGGAACTCCGAGAGTTGCAAACAGGATTCTCAAGAGAGTCAGGGATTTCTCACAGGTAAAGGGCGAGGGCAGTATTACTCCGGAAATAACGGAGAAGGCTCTCAAAGCGCTTGGCGTTGATGAATACGGTCTTGAAGCGCTTGACAGAGAGCTTCTTGAAACGATAATCACCAGATTTAACGGAGGCCCTGTAGGCATAGACACAATAGCAGCCTCAATAGGTGAGGAGAGAGTTACCATAGAAGATGTATATGAGCCTTATCTGATACAGGCCGGATTTCTTCACAGGACTCAAAAAGGCAGAGTTGTATCGGAGCTGGCATACAGGCATCTTGGCATAGCGGTGCCGGAGGATATTGAATATTAGACAAAAAGCAGCGGGAAGCTGCTTTTTTGATGCGCAGATTTACATTCACTTTAGGAATATGCGCTAAAGAACATTGTTATAAAAAGGCGGTATAAACCGCAGATTTTCAGCATAATATGGCATTGCAGGGCAGCTATTCACTATAGTAATACAGTATATAAATTCTCTTTTCTTTAAAAATTCAGAGTAATCGTATAGAATATGAGCGTGGAAACAAACTTAATACATAATACCAACGAATAAGGCTTGCAGTATGATTAAAAGTTTTACTGATTCCTATATAACTGAAATACAAAAAATAACTTAATGACATTTCACTCCTTTTTATGCAGGCCTTAAAACGAAAACTAATTCAATGTTATTCATAAATTCAAAGGGGAGATCCTCCAGACAAAATCTCCCCTCATCCAACCCGATGACAATATGGCATAACAATCAGCCTTTACTATAAATGTAAGTCAATCTCCTTAGACGATAAAAATCAGCCGCGTGGCTGATTTTTATTATTCAATACTGTAGAGCTGTCGCTTTTCCCTTATGACGAGAATGACAGAAAATATCAAAGCCAATGCATCGCTGACAGGCTGTGCTGCAAAAATGCCGTTAATATCCCAAAACACAGGGAATATATAGATGAACGGTATCAGAAACAGGATTTGCCTTAAAAGTGTAATCAAAATTGAAGGAACAGGCTTTGCAATTGACTGAAAGAATGTTGTTGCAAGCATAACAAATCCCAGAACAGGTGTAATGCAAAAATTTGTGCGAAGCCCTGCGGTACCGATTTCCATAAGTTCTTCGGAAGCACCGAAAGCCGACAGAATTGCTTCCGGAAACAACATGACAATGAGCCATATAATGCAGGTGACACCTACCGATAAAGCAGAGGCCTGATACAAGGTGGACATAACTCTCCTGTAATTTCCTGCGCCGAAATTGTTGCCGACAATAGGCTGAATCCCCTGACTTATACCACTTGAGGGCATGATTACGAAGGTCATAATGCTTGCAACAACGGCATACACGCTGATAGCCGGGTCACCGCCATATTTGCCTAGCTGACTGTTATAGACCAGACTGATCAGTCCCATAGCCATTTGTGCAATCCAGAAGGCAAAACCGCAGGATATAATTTTTTCAGAAAGTCTGAAATCAAAAGAAAAAGTTTCCTTTTTAATTTCTACCTTTGTATGACCTTTCAAAACGAGGTATGCTCCAAACAGTGCGGAAAAAAACTGCCCTATAACAGTTGCCCATGCCGCGCCTGTAACGCCCCAGTCCAGAACAGCTATAAACAAAGCGTCGAGAATAATATTTGTTATCGCACCGATGCCGGTAACGCACATACCGAGAACAGGTTTTCCGGAAACACGTACAAAATCACAAAGAACCTGCGTAAGCCCCTGAAACAGACAGCCCAGTGTCACAATTCTGTAATATTCAAATGCATATTCATATGATGTTTGCGTCACCCCGAATATTTTGAGAACAGGATTTTCAAAAATAAGCAGAAACGCAGACAGTAAAACTTCGGAAATAACGACTAAAATCAGCGCATTTCCAAAGGAACGGTTCATATTTTCCTGCTCGCCTCTTCCCGAAGACAGGCTGAACAGCGAGGAACCGCCGGAGCTGCAGGCAAGCCCGAAAGCCATCATCATGTAGGAAAGAGGGAAGCAGATTGACAGTCCGGCCAATGCGGAAGTGCCGTTAAAGTTTCCCACAAAAATACGATCAACAATATTATAAATTGCCGTAATCAGTAGTGAAAACGCTGCAGGAACAGAATATCTTAAAATCATAGGGAACAATTTCCCTGTCGAAAAATCATTTGTTTCATTCATGTTTTGTATACCTCTCTTTCATCTATATGTTAGGTTCCTAAGTATTTAGGTGAAAATTTTGGATAACGCATCTGATATTTTCATTCAGACAGGTTATCCATCATTTTTTCAATCACTTTGAAAAAGACCTGTAAATCCGCTTCGGAAATACCGTTTACAAGCGTTTCGTCCAATGCGGTCAGGTCATCTACAACCTGTTGTTTGTGCAGCAGAGCCTTATCCGTTACAACAATTTTTTTTAAGCGATTATCATAAGCCACCGGCTTGCGAACAATAAGTCCGTTTTTTTCCATCTGCTTAAGTAACTCTGTTGCAGTAGACGGGCGTATGCTGTATTCTTCCTCAATATCCTTTTGGAATACATCCTCTGTTTGAGAAAGCAAAAATAGAAGCGCTCTTCCCTGTGAGCCGCTAAATTCATCTCTTGATGAAAGCATATCTAATTTTCTGCGCAGTTTGTTGGACAGTTTGCTGACATATCTTGCCGCGTTTCTGGTAAGAGAAATCATAACATGCTCCTTTCTTAGCTTCCTAAGTAATTTTAACGCAAATTTCCATACATGTCAAGCCCCATGTTCCGGTGTTTGAAAATCTGAAAAAGGGTAATTTTATTATACTGTTATTCTGCAGGCTTGAGCAGAGGCTGATTTGCAAGTTCCTTTACATTCAAATACGTTTAAGGTGCTTTACTGCATATTCAAAGAATTTCCTGACTGCGGGCGAAGCTTTTTCAAGACTTGGAACGGCTATGCCAAGCTCTATCTTTTCGGCAGGGTAAAGGGGTATTTTGACTATGTCACATTTGTAATTCCTTGTTATCAGTTCATTCATTATACTGATACCAAGCCCTTTTTCAATCATAGACATAGCGGCGAAGCATTCTATTGAACGGTATTGTATGGAGGGTTTGATATTGTATCTTGTGAATATTGCCGTGAGATCCTCATCATAGCCCAGAGCCGGTATAATCATGTCCTCGTTGATGCAGTTTGCAATCGGATATGATTTGCAGCCTGCAAGAGGGTGTGACTTCGGAAGCGCAGCTATCATAGGATTATCGTCAAGATGTGCCCAGTCATAATCTGTACTGTCAAGCCTGCTTACAAATGCCATATCCGCTTTTCTCTCTTCGAGCTGTGCAACAATTTCGCTTTTGACACCCTCCATAAGGGTTATATTTACACCGGGGTAATCCGTTTTGAAATCCTTTATTACCTCCGGCAGCCAGTTGCCTGCAATGCTTGAATATGTGGCAATTCTTACATCTCCGCTGACCAGCCCGTTTATATCTGTTGCAATCTGATAAATACATTCCTCCTGATAAAGCAGCTCGCGTACTATAGGGATAAGCTTTTCACCGTTTACTGTCAGTGAGACGCCTTTTTTGCAGCGGTTAAACAGTGTGAAGCCAAGTTCGGTTTCAATGGCGGTGATAAGCTGGCTTACACCTGAGGGAGAATAATTCAGAAGTTTTGCGGCTTTTGTAAAGCTGCCTGAGTCTGCGGCAGCAAGAAATGCTCTGTATCTCGAAGTTTCCATAGGGTCTCCTTTGTTAAGTAATACTTAAATATATTGTGATGATTTGTAGTTTTACTTTTTATATTTTTTATTTTATAATACGGGCATAGATAATTCAAGTGTATTTGATTATCGCATTTTCATCTTGTAACATAGAGTGATTTCAT
>CAVJEY010000166.1:1557-5131 GCA_963648745.1 Christensenellaceae bacterium Phil1 | reverse complement strand
ATTCAGAAACGTATTGGTTGTAAACACCGCAAGACTGATGTAAAGAGGTATCCTCGTCTGCTGGGTGGCTCTGAGCGCTATAACAAAAGGCTCTGTTATTCCAAGCAGCAAAAAGCACGGCGCAGCTGTCCTGACGTATTTTACCGAAAGCTCGATAACCTCCTGCTCCTCCGTAAAAAGCCCTATTATGTATCTTGGAAAAAACATCGCGGCAACAAAGAATACGATGCCCGCTGCAAAGCTTATCACAACTCCGAAGCCTACTGTTTTCCTGATGTTTTTGAGATCGCGCATGCCCCAGAACTGCGCCATGAAGGTCGCCGTACCGCTGTTAAATCCAAACAGCACCATCCAGTGTATGAAATAAATCTGCACGCCGATTCCCACAGCCGCAAGCTCAAGCTCTCCCAGATAGCCCACCATCAGATTATCCACAAGATTAAGAGAGCACGCAATCAGAGACTGCACCGCTATCGGCAATGCAATCCCGAGCATTTTTTTATAAAATTCTCTGTTGTTAAGGCTGACTGTTTCCATTATTCCCCCAGCATGATAATTCTGAGGCCCGCTTCCTCAAGCATATCTATGGCAAGCTTGTCCGGGTAGCCTTCCTTAACAACTATTCTGCTGATTCCCGCATTGATTATCATTTTGGCACAGATAACGCATGGCTGATGTGTGACATATATGGTGCCTCCCTCGATGCTCTGCCCTAAAGTAGCCGCCTGTATTATGGCGTTCTGCTCAGCATGAAGCGCCATGCAAAGCTCGTGACGCTCACCTGATGGAACTCCGAGTTTTTGTCTGAGGCAGCCGCCGCGCTCCTCACAGTGCATGATTCTTCTCGGCGCACCGTTGTAACCTGTCGCAATTATATGCTTGTCCCTGACTATTACGGCTCCCACCTGTCTTCTAAGGCAGGTGGACCGTCTGCTTGTCAGAACAGCCATCTCCATAAAATACTGATCCCAGCTAGGTCTTTCCATTACTAAATTCCTTTCTGCTAATAATATATTTCTGCAAGATACAGCCCCTGAGGAGGTGCTGTGGGTCCTGCTTTTGTTCTGTCTCTGCTTTCGATTATTTCTCTGAGGCGGCAGGAATCCATCCTGCCTCTGCCGGCCTCGACAAGCGTCCCTGTTATTATTCTCACCATATTGTAGAGAAACCCGTCGCCTGTAACCGATATTTCTATATCCTCACCGTCCCTGTCCACATCAAGGGAGTATACTGTCCTGACTGTGGTTTCTCTCTGCTGACCGCCCGATGCCTGAAAACACGCAAAATCATGGGTGCCTGTGATACAGTCTGCTGCAGTCTGCATTGTCTCCGTATCAAGAGGCTGTTCTATCTGCCAGCAGTAGTTCCTGCGAAAAACATCGGCAGCTCTGCTGTTTAATATTTTGTAGACATATCTCTTGCTTTTGCAGTCAAACCTTGCATGGAAATCCTGCGGCACCTCCTCAGCTTTCAATATCCTGATATCTCCCACCGAGGTTCTGTTCATGCCTCCCGAAAGGAGATTGTTTGCGGCAATCATAATACGCTCCGCCGGTATAGTGAAATCTCCCGAAAAAGATGCTCTCTGCCCTAGAGCGTGCACTCCCGCATCTGTCCTGCTTGTGCCGTTTACAGATATGCCGCAGCCGCACAGGATTGAAAGCACTCTTTCGAGCTCGCCCTGTACTGTTCTTGCTTCGGGCTGTCTCTGCCAGCCGTGAAAACCTGTGCCGTCATATGCAAGCGTAAGAAGAATATTTCTTGTCATTGCTATTTCCTCGGAAGCACAATAGTCTTGTTGTCTTTGGATTCTCTGTAAAGCACAAACCTTCTGCCTATGGCCTGAACAAACTCTGCTCCGAGTCTGTCTGCAATATCATTTGCCGCTGTCTTGGGGTTAAGGCTGCAGCTTTCCTGCATTTTGACCTTGATAAGCTCTCTGTGCTCCAGCAGATTGTCGATTTCGCCGATTACGTTTTCGGTCACATCGTTTTTGCCTATATATACAACCGGGTCAAGCTCATGCGCAAGACTTTTGAGGTAGCTTCTCTGTTTACTTGTTATCATTTATCTCTCTCCTAAAAAATTTATATCTAATTCTATCACATACCGGCGGTATAAGCCACCGGTATTCTGATATTTATATCTGCCATATTACAAGCATATATATTACCGCGGCAGCGCTGATGTACGGGCCAAGCGGTCTGCTGTCGGTTCTTTTGATTTTTTTGAGGGCTATAAGCACCGTAAACGCCATTGCACTTATTACGGACATCCCGATTATAACGGCGATGATGCCCCTGAGCCCCGTTATAAACCCCAGAGCCGCCATAAGCTTGACATCACCGAAGCCCATGGCTTCTTTGCCTGAAATCAGCCTTCCAAGAAACGCCATAAACAGCATCACTCCGCCGCCGCACAGCGCTCCGTACAGCATATCGAGCGGATTATCATGGTAATTGACAAATCCCACCGCGCATACCGCAAGAGCGATAACTGCCTGATCGGGTATTATCATATATTTGGCATCTGCTATGGATATGATGATAAGGAGCCACATGGCCGCCATAACAGGCAGGGCAAACAGCAGATCCTCTGCCGCCAGCTTGACTCCGCCTGTAACCATCAGCACAGAAAACAGCGCTTTCCACGGCCTGCTGTTTATCCTCTGCCTCCTGAGCTTGTCCTCTTTGGGTACTTCGCCGTAGTCGCAAAGCCACTGCGCCGGTATATGATTGAACACATACACTGCTCCGTTGCCGCCTATAATTCCCAGTATAAGCGCTACTGTCATACTCACAATCTGCAGTATCATCGTTTTTGTCCTTTCCTGCCCTATTTTGACGGTTTTTGTCGATTTGTTTGAAGTTCTTTTTTTACCGAATCCTTTATACTTATATCAGTTTTATTCAGACGAAAGGAACAGCACATGAAAAAAGAACTACTACCTATTTTATCATCAAATCACGAGAATTGCACTACAAAGTCCAAATTTACGGATAAATTTGAAGAAAATTCAAATATGCGTTACGAAGAATTTCTCGCTCATGAAATCCGCAATACCCTGAACGCTGTTTCAGGCACGGTCTCATTCCTTGCAAAAACAGAGCTTACATCTTATCAGCGCAGCCTGCTTGACCGCATCACAGCCTCATCATCTGCGGCTTCGGAGCTTCTCAGCGGATTTCTTGCATATTCGGGAGGAGAGGAGTACGAGGTTAAAAATGCTGAGTTTTCAATAAGATCGCTTTTTGACACATTAGGCGGCAGCTACAGGCTCTCTGCAGAGAAAAAGAAGCTGAAATACCTGCAAAGCCTGTCCGTTTCCGACAATCTTTATGTCCGCGCAGGCAGATTTCAGCTTTTTCATATAATGGACAATCTCCTCGGAAACGCGCTGAAATATACGAAAGAAGGATACATTGAGTCCGGCGCGGATACGGTTTTGGAAACCCCGGATGCCGTGACAATCAGGTTTTTTGTAAAAGACAGCGGCTCAGGGCTCCCTGAGAATGTGCTTGAAAATGTTTTCGGAAATGACAGGCAGGCATCGGCAAAACCCAGTGCTGACGGT
>CAVJEY010000166.1:0-1486 GCA_963648745.1 Christensenellaceae bacterium Phil1 | reverse complement strand
CGGTCATGGCTTCGGTCTTCATATATGCAGAGCTCTCGTCGAAGATCTGGGTGGCACGCTTAGCGCAGAGTCTGACGAAAACGGTTCCTGTTTCTGTTTTACGCTCACATTTGAAAAAGCATCTCCGCCTGTCCTGCCTGCAGCTCTTGAGGAATGCAGAGTCCTTGTAATAGATGATGATTGCCTTAACTGCGAAATAATTTCCGACTGCCTTGCACCCTGCGGCGCAGTATGCGATAACGCGCGCACAGGAGAGGAGGCGATTGAAATGTGCCGCCATCTGCCCTGTGATTACTATTCCGTAATTTTTACAGATGTCTGTATGCCCGGCATCAGCGGACCTGAGACTGCGGAGGTGCTGAAAAGCGATGTGTATGTATCGGCGCCTGTTGTTGCGGTCAGCGGCAGTGAATGCAGCAGCCCGTATATTGATGCCTGTATTCTCAAGCCTGTTGACAGAACGGAAATCTTAGATATCGCCGGCAAAGCCGCCGCAGGCAGCCTCGGAGTGTCAAAGGCAAATGCTGTGGCAAGACTTGGCAACAGACAGGAGCTTTACGATAAGTATTACAACCGTTTCATAAATAACTATATGGATTCCGCGCATGAGCTTCGCCGTCTTCTGTCCGAAAACAATTACGATGCCGCATACAGAGTTGCACACAGTATCAAAGGGCTTTCGGGAACGCTGGGGCTTGCCGGTGTATACGGAAGTGCTGCAAGGCTTGCGGCTTCTCTGCATGATAAAGAATTTGCAGACGAGCCGGATTTAAGGGAGCTTGAGGAATCTCTCAACAAACTGTTGCCATAGCAAAAGCCTGCGTGGTACAATTGAGGTATGAAAAAACATCTATTTTTACAGGCGCCGATACAGGCAGGCAAATCAACCCTGCTCAAAGAGGCCATGGAGCCTTACAGAGAATACATAGGCGGCTTTGTATCGCAGCGTCTTCTGGACAGAGAACTTAATACTTTGGGATTCAGGCTGGCAGATTATGCAGAGCGCCCGGAGCTTACGGCGGCTTTTTCGGATGAGCTTTCAAACATATTTCTAAGGCGCACCGCAGGGGAAGGCCGGTTTGACATATCCGTATTTGAAAATCAGGCAATAGAAATTCTTGAAAAGGCAAGGAAAACCAAAAGGATAATACTGCTTGACGAAATCGGCGGCGGTGAATTGAAATCAGATATATTCAAGGCCTGTCTTGACGGGCTGCTTGGCGGCGATATTCCATGCCTTGGCGTTCTCAAAGCGCCAAAGGCTGCCGCAAATACAGGCAGAGGGACAGGATTGGACATCAGGGACGAAAATGCAGAACTTCACAAAGCGGCAGACAGCTATGATGCTGAAATTCTGATCTACAGCAGAGAGAAGTTCATCGAGCAGAAAAAATATATACAAAAGTTTATTGAGGAGAGCCTGTGAGAGTCTTTGCGGCAAAACGGCAGCCGGCGGTGAACGGGTCTTTCTGTGACCTCGGCGGGC
>CAVJEY010000165.1:0-5150 GCA_963648745.1 Christensenellaceae bacterium Phil1 | reverse complement strand
AAGAGGTCAGGAGCCTGAGCATTCTGGTATATAACTTTAATGACAAGCTCAAGGAGGAATTTAACGAATCCAAAGGCAGGGCAGACGATCTCAAGGCTATTTTAAACTATACCGACAATGTGGAATTTCTGATAAGATGCTCAGGGATTTCAGGAGAGTTTAAGATTTCAAGGTACAGGCTGACAAGAGAAAATATAATTGTGGCATATGAGGATAATGCCGGTCAGGCGGTGCCAAGCAAGAGAAATGCGCTTTTGAACAACTGGAGAACTCTGCCGTTTGTGGAATTTGGAGATCTGACGGTTTCAGATACGCTGAGCCTTTCATCAAATCTGTCGGGACTGAGTGCCGAACTTATATTAATCGACAAAAAAGAAAGATAGCCAAAAACTGCAGGACAGGCAGACAGCCTGAATCCTGCAGTTTTGCGCTAAAAAGCTTTGTTTTTCTGAAAATCATCGGGAGTGTTAAAATCACGGCTTCTGTCGTAAATTCTGATGAAGCTGCCGTTTATCTGTCTGGATTCCAGCGGACCTCCCGTATATGACTCATATATCTGCCAGCCGACGCAGCGGTTTATGCTGCCGGCAAGAAACAGATCCTTTATTCTTTTGAAATGTGTTTTAAACACATCTCCGGAGCCAATCTTGACTGCTATTATGGAGCGGTCATTTCCGAAGAACATCAGCGGATCAGCCGATGTATCAATTATGGTTTTGAGTGCAGGCTCGGAATAATAGGTATCGCCGTAAAGAAAACATATATTGTCTTCAATGAGCTCCTCTGTGAATCTGTCGATTTCCAGCAGATTGTTTAAAGGCTCATATCTTTGCGAGCCGGGGATGTCATATCTTGGATCGTGCGATGTGACGATGACGCTGCAGCCCGGATCCATTTCGTTCAGCAGTCTTACGGTTCTGAATATTATCTTTTCGCCGTCTATTTCAATAAAATGCTTGGGTATATTATTAAAATTATTCCATCTGGTGCCTTTGCCGTCGGCCATAATAATATATTTCATAAGCATACTCCTATTTTATTACTTTGTGATGTCTGTAAAAATCTCCGAGTTCGCCGTTTCTCTGTCCGCCCCACAGCTGTATTATATTGACACCTGATGATGTGTTTGCCTCTATAATGCAAAATCCGTCAGGTGTAATCAGAATATCCCATGCCACAAAATACATATAAGGCAGTTTTTTGGCAAGCCTCAGCATACTGTCCTTGAGATTATCCCAGTCAGGAATTTTAACGCCCTCAATCGGCGCGCCCGAGTCAGGGTGAACCTTGTGAACATCTAAATTGTGAAGACATCTTGCCTCGCTTAATGTGCCTGTTTCAAGATCAATTTTTGATACCAGTCCGCCTCTGCTGCCGTTGTCAACAGGAATTGTTTCCCTGGTGCCTATGCGCTGTACGGCAAAGAATATTTTGAATTCATCGGTTTTGGGATCTCTGAGGGTTATAAGTCTGATGGTGTTTACCGTCTTGTCGTAAATCTGAGCGGAATAGCTGTGCTGCTTCATGGCCTCGCAGATCATCCAGTCCTCCTGTTTTTTGAGAAACGCAATCATATCATCATATGTTATCTGCCTGTCATCTATGCACGGGCAGCCGTTTTTGTAATCCAGCCTGAACACGCCGTTGCCTTTGCCTTTGGCGTAGGGCTTGATAAACAGTGGACTGTGGTGCCTTATTATTTCATAAACCTGCTCGTAGGTCATATTTGAATTGCTGAAATCAAACAGTAGCCTGTCGCGCTTCATTGCATATATTTTCGGTACGGTCACATACTGCTGCAGCACTTCATTGCATGCTATTTTGTTGTTAAGAAGATAATCAAAAGGCTCGTTGATATACCTTGATCTGTACCAGTCAAACTCCGACAGATACTCTTTTTTGTCGTTGTGCTTAAAATCATAGAGTATCCACTGGTCAGCCAGATAGCCTCCGAATATATTGGCGCGAAGCTTGGTGAAAAAAGAGCATTTGAAATTATTTTTGGCAAACAGTATCCTTCTGAAATAAAGGACAAAAAGCCTTAATTTATTGAAGCATTTTCTTGCGAATTTAAGCATAATCAGTTTCCTTTCAAAGTTAATATCATATCTGCAAGAAGCCTTGTGGAACAGCCTAAAGGCTCAGGCAGAAATCTCTGTCTGTAGCTTTTGAGGGAGTCTTCCGGATATTCTCCGTCTATGGCGTGGCAAAGTTCCTTTGCCGATCTGAATACGCAGCCCGGCATTTCTTTGAATAAATCTATATTTGTGCCGTTTTTTGAGGTGTATTCTTCATAATCATATACAAAATAAAATGTTTTGCGGTTTAATATAGCGCCCTCTATTGCAATGGCCGAATAGTCCGTGATGAGATAATCACATACAGAAAGCAGCTCTGCCGACTTGAATTCGTCACAGGTATAGACCTCAGGTATATCGCAGGTAAGGGGCTGGTTCGGGTGTCCCTTGACCACCAGTATATATCTGTCAAAATCCATATTCTCCGCAAGAGGCAGCCAGTTTGCTTCGATGCCTTTTCTGAATGTGGGAGCATAAAGAAGCACTGTTTTATCTCTGAATTCGGGATATGCCTTGTATATTTTTTCGCGGTTTGCCGTTTCCTGATTGAGGAGATAGTCTATTCTCGGAAGCCCGATATTGACAAGTCTGTCCTCGGTAGTGCCAAAGGAGGCGCAGTAATAAGGGTTCCATGCTTTGCCTCCCGCGATTATATAGTCGTAATTTCTGTGCATACAAAGCTCGTCCGCAATAACCCTGTCTCTGCCGCCCGCTCTGCCTACGGTCTGATAGCCCGACTGCTTGATTTTGCCCAGGGCGTGCCATATCTGGATTACGGTAAGGCTGTTTTTGTGATTGAGCATACATACGGCAGGCCAGTATGAATCTATGATACATATTTTTGAGGTCGCCAGATGGTACATGCTTCTCAGCATACATATTCCAAATGAAAGATAATCGGCCCTGCTGTCGCTGGAGCGTTTGCATATGGTAATAAAACGAAGCTCCGGATCTCTTTTGGCAAGTTCGCTTTGAAGCATTGCAAAATCTAAAGTTATCTCGTTTGACTGCCTGCTCAGAAACAGAATTTTGCCGCTGTCTGCAGGAAGCAGCTTCATAGGGGCATATACGATTCTGAGAAGCAGTCTGAATATTTTTAGTATCAGTTTCATTTTAATATTTCCTTTTAATGAATCATATATAATTTACCATAAGTCAGCTCCAAAGTAAATAATTGCGGACAGGCTAACGGTGAGAAATGTTGATTTTTTTAGCGGCATGGAATATAATAACTGATATGAATCCGGAATCCGTATGAGGAGGGGAATGACGGGAGAGTTTTATGTTTGAAGTACTAAAAGAGATAATTAAGGAACATATATCATACAAAGAGCAGATAATAAGCCTTGCAAAGGTTGATATAGCCAAGAATTTCAAAGGCTCGGGGCTGGGCTGGCTGTGGGCCTTTGTGAAGCCCACAATGACCATATTCGTATACTGGTTTGCAATCACAATAGGCTTCAGAGGGTCTAAGACAATAGACGGAATTGTATGCCCTTATTTTCTGTGGCTTGTTGTCGGCATGATAGCATGGTTTTATATGCGTGATATGATTTTCAGCGGCGCATCGTGCTTTCGCAGATACAAGCAGCTTGTCACCAAGATAAAATTTCCTGTTTCGGTAATTCCGACATTTGTGAGCATATCCAATATGTACAGCCATGTTCTTCTGATGGGCGGAGTTGTTGTTCTGTTTTTCTGTTTTGGATTTCCGCCGTCAATTTACTGGATACAGCTGCCGGTTTATACGGCATTTATGCTGCTGTTCACTATTGTATGGAGCATGGCAACAGGGCTGCTTTCTGTTGTCAGCAGGGATTTTCACAATATGCTCAAGGCTATGGTGTCGGCAGTATTCTGGCTTTCGGGAATTCTCTTCAATATAAAATCCATTCCGTACAGATGGATAAGAAGACTGTTTTATTTCAATCCCGTAACATATATAGTTGAGGGCTACAGAAACTGCTTTGCAAGACATATATGGTTTTTTGAACAGTGGAAACAGCTGCTGTGCTTCCTGTTTGTACTGTTTGTGTTTGCAATGACTGCGCTGTGGCTTTACAAGAGACTGAGAAAAGAAATTCCTGATGTTCTGTAGGAGGACCGCAAATGAGTGAACCTATTATAAAAGTGAAGAATGTGACAAAGGTCTACAGACTCTACAAAAGCAACAAGGAAAGAATGAAATACGTTATTTTCAGAAAGGGCAAATACAAAAAGAAAAAGGCTGTAAACAATGTTTCTCTTGAAATTTACAAGGGAGAGACGGTAGCCTTTATAGGCAACAACGGCGCAGGCAAATCAACCCTTATGAAAATGATAACAGGGGTTACGTTTCCGACCAGAGGTGAAATTACAGTTGACGGCAACATAAATGCCATACTTGAGCTGAGAGCAGGCTTTGACCCGGAATTTACAGGCAGACAGAACCTGTATCTCAGAGGCAGGCTGCTGGGTTGGAGTGATGAGCAGATTAAGGCGCATGAGGATGAAATAATAGAATTTGCGGAGCTGGGAGAATATATAGACCAGCCTGTCAGAACCTATTCAAGCGGTATGGCCGCAAGACTCGGATTTGCAATCAATATGACCATGAAGCCCGATATACTGATAATAGATGAAGCTATGGGAGTCGGTGACAGGGGTTTCAGAATTAAATGTATAAACAGGCTGAAATCAATAGTTTCAGATGAAAATGTCACGCTTCTGTTTGTTTCGGCATCTATGCTCCTTAATAAGCAGCTTTGTACCAGAGGTATCGTTATAGACTCAGGCAGGGTGGCTTTTGACGGAACGGTAAAAGAGGCAGGCAAGTTTTATGATGAACATTTTGTCAGAAAAGAGCAGATTGAAAAATCGCTTGAAGAGGAGCTTGAAGAGCGTTCCATTGAACTTGAGACAGACGATGATGACGATGATAATGAAGAAATGTAAAAATATATATGCTGAATGTTTGAAAAACAGAACATTAAGCAAATTAGTATCTAATTTAAGCAAACCCATAGTTGTATCAATTGTCTGATATGGTAGAATAAATACATAGACAAGTATAACCAGCAATAATGCTGAACA
>CAVJEY010000164.1:1405-5167 GCA_963648745.1 Christensenellaceae bacterium Phil1 | reverse complement strand
CCCGGCACCGTTTAGTCCAGAAGGAGGTGAAACAAATGACAAATTATGAGCTTATGTTCATTATCGACCCTGCTTTAGAAGACGATAAGAAGGAAGCTACAGTTGAAACCGTAAAAGGTATCATCGAAGCTGACGGTACAGTCGGAGAAGTAGACGTATGGGGACTGAGAAAGCTTGCTTATCCTATCCAGAAGAAGAACGAAGGATACTATGTGGTAGTTGCATTCCAGGCCAGCCCTGAATTACCGAAGGAACTTGACAGAAGACTTAGAATTTCCGAAGTAGTAATGAGACACCTTATAATCAATAAGGATGAACAGTAAGGAAGGAGCCCGGCATGAACAATGTATCATTAATCGGCAGACTTACAAGAGACCCTGAGGTAAGATATACCCAGGATCAGATGGCTATTGCCAGATTTTCTGTTGCAATAGACAGACCTGTAAGCTCCGGCAAAGAAAAACAGACGGACTTTCCGAATGTAGTTGTATTCGGCAGACAGGCCGAAAACTGCGAGAGATTTCTTTCCAAGGGCAGACTTGTAGGCATCCAGGGAAGAATCCAGACAGGCAGCTACACCAACAAAGACGGCAACAAGGTTTACACGACCGAGGTTGTTGCCAATAGAGTTGAATTCCTTGAATGGGGAGACAGACCATCGGGAGCGGCAGCGCCGGCAAGACAGGATGATGACATTCCTGCAGGCTTTGAGGCTCTTGAAGATGAGGATATCCCGTTCTAGGCTTTCAGGAAAGGAGATAATCTACTATGATGGATAGAAAACGCGGTGGCATGAGAAGAAAAAAAGTATGCCAGTTCTGTGCAGATAAGACTGAAACTATCGACTACAAAGATGTTGAGAAGTTAAAAAAATATGTTACAGAAAGAGGTAAGATTTTACCTAAGAGAATAACAGGCACATGCGCTATGCACCAGAGAGAAGTAACAAAGGCTGTCAAGAGAGCCAGAATCGTTGCTTTACTGCCATATACTGCTGAATAAACAGGCAGTTTACAAAAGGTAAACAACCGGAATGAGTATTATACTTGTTCCGGTATTTTATTTGCGTGACAAAAATGATAGAATATATTAAATATATTGCAGGGGAGTGATTGCATTGAAAACAGGATTTATAGGTGTGGGCAATATGGGCGGCGCCATTTTGAGAAGCTTTGCAGCGTCAGAGCATATAGACAGCAGCAGCCTGTATATTTTCAGCCGCACAAAATCAAAAACAGAGGCAATTGCGCAGGAGCTGGGAGTTACAACCTGCGGCAGCGCGGCGGAGCTTGCAGAGCTTTGTGATATCATAATCATAGGGGTCAAGCCCGATACGGTTGCTCTGATAGCAGAGCAGATAGCGCCTGTATATACGCCTGACAAAATTATTATTTCAATGGCTGCAGGTATCAGCATCAGGGCAATTGAGGATATGATAGGCAGATCTGCAAAGATAGTCAGAATAATGCCCAACACGCCTGTTATGGTGGGAGAGGGCATGACGGCCATATTTACAAACAGCAATATTACAGATGAGGATAAACAGACGGTATATGATATGTTCTGCAAAACAGGCAGAGCGGAATTTGCAGACGAAGACCTGATACACTGCATTATAGGGGTGTCAGGGTCAAGCCCCGCATACACATATATGTATATAGATGCCCTTGCAGAGGCGGCGCAGGCAAAGGGAATGAAAAGGAAGCAGGCGGTGGAATTTGCGGCTCAGTCGGTTCTCGGAGCTGCCAGAATGGTGCTGGAGACAGGGCAGTCGCCACAAAAGCTCAGAGACGATGTATGTTCGCCGGGCGGCACCACGATAGAAGCTGTCAAAGCGCTGCAGCAAAACGGCTTTACAGAGAAACTTGCGGAGGGCTTTAACGCCTGCGTCAGAAAATCGGAGGATATGAGCAGATGATAGTTGAAGAAAAAACAATATCAAGCGAGATGATATATGAGGGAGCGATACTGAACCTCAGAAAAGACAAGGTTACGGTCAAAGACGGCAAAACAGCCTACAGAGAAATAATCGAACATAACGGCGCGGTGGCGCTTGTTCCTGTGACGGCAGAGGGCAGGGTGGTAATGGTAAGGCAGTACCGCAAGGCCTGCGAAAAAGCACTGCTTGAAATTCCTGCAGGCAAGATAGACAAGGGTGAGGAGCCTGCTGTCTGCGCGGCAAGAGAGCTCAGAGAGGAAACAGGCTATACTGCACAGCATATTGAGCATATGAGCGAATTTTATGTTGCCTGCGGCTACAGCGGAGAAAAAATCTCCATATATCTGTGCACGGGGCTTACGGCCGGTGATACGGATTTTGATGAGGACGAGGCCCTTGACATACTGGAGATACCTTTTGATGAGCTTTATGCCATGTGCCTTAACGATGAGCTTGAAGACTCCAAGACAATAGTGGGAATACTGATGGCTAAAGAGAAACTGGCACAAAAACAGCTTCAAGACACGCACACGCCATAATCAGAATCAGCAAAACAATATTTACTATAATATACGGGCCTGCCTTTTGGGGCAGGTTCGATTTTTCTATCCCTGTTTTTTTTGATGACAGGAAGCTGTATGCATAAGACAGTGCAAATGATGCGGCAAGTATGAACAGAGGCACAAGCAGCATATTCTGAGGTATCACCGAAAGCAGTATGAGTTTTAGTCCGTCTGCACTCATACTGTCAATAATTACGGTGCAGGAAAGCCCCAGCGCAGCACCCTTGTAAAGCAGCGGCAGCATCGAAACCGGCGCGCCCAGAACCGTGAAGCCTCCGGTAAAAATAACCAGCCAGAGTACGGCGTTTTTTTTGAATGCGGTTTTCGCATAGTCTGTAAACGATATGTCTGTACCATCTCCTGCAAGAAACGACAGCAGATGTTCGGCTATGGCCTGTTTTTCGCCGGTTTCCATAGTAACAGCCATAAAAATCCCCATAAAAAGACCCGATAAAAACACAAATGATGATATTGAAATCGCCCTGCTTCCGGGAAGCGAAGGCAGCAGTAATCCTGTATTCATAAAAACCTCCGAAAACTCCTTCTGATTATAGATATGATGCAATATATGTTTTTAGTACAAACTTGCAAAAGCAGCCGAAGGGATATATAATCGGAGTATGGATTATTGTAAACTGGCGGGAGGAACGATATGTACAAGAACAGCTTCATAGACCATCTCAAAAATGTCAAAAAAGCCTCGGCAAATACCATAGAGGCATACAGCAGAGACATAGAGGGCTTCCTGAAATATATGGAAGCAAACGGTACGGGCGACCCTGCGGCCGCAGTCAGTACAGATATAACAGGGTATATGCTGAAGTTAAGAAGTGAAGGGAAATCGGCATCTACAATAAACCGCAAACTGGCATCGCTGAGAGCCTTTTACTCGTTTCTTGCAGATACAGGCTGTATTGCCAAAAATCCTGCAACGGAGCTTACAGTACCCAGAACGCAGACAAGAGAGCTTGAATATCTGAGCGTTGAAGAAATCGAAAACCTGCTTGCATTGCCCGATGGAAGCACGACAGGTATCAGAGACAGAGCCATACTTGAAATAATGTATGCCACAGGCATGAGGGTAAACGAACTGATACAGGCGGATACAGCCGATGTCAATACGGTGCTTGGCTTCATATCCTTTGACGGCTCTCACGGCAGGGCGCGCATCGTGCCAATGGGAAAACCTGCAAGGCAGGCTGTCGAAACATATATCAGAGAGGCAAGACCGCAGCTTCTGAAAGACAGAGAGGACAGCGG
>CAVJEY010000164.1:0-1061 GCA_963648745.1 Christensenellaceae bacterium Phil1 | reverse complement strand
AATACGTTATTGAAAAAGACGAGAGAGAGTTGAGATGAAGAGATTACTCAGTATAATAACCACACTGACACTGCTGTTTTCATTTCCGGCAGCGGCATATGCGGATGTGCAGACCAAAGCCTCAAACGACAGTATTACACTGAGCTGGGATCAGGACAAGAATGCCACAGGCTACTATATATATACAAACGACAAGAAATCGGGATATTACTCGCTGGCAGATGTGGTTGTGGGAAGCGACAACACAAAATATGAATTTACAGGCCTCGAAAAAGACAAAACCTACTGGTACAAGATAAGAGCCTATTACATAACTGACAATGATTTTACATTCGGCGAATATTCAGAGCCTGTTGACGAGCGCATCAAGCTTGAGGCCCCTGACAGCCTCAAGGCAAAAGCGGTATCCGACAGCACAATCAGAATCTCATGGGATGAGGTGAAGGATGCGGACGGATACAAGGTATACAGGTACAATTCGTCAAAAGAGAAATATACATGCATCAAAACAGTGGATGCAGACACTACCGTATACAAAAATACAGGTCTGGATGCAGACACCAAAAAAACATACAAGGTTGCAGCCTACACCAAAGAAGGCAGCAGGATCTACATAGGCTACAAATCGGACAAGGCCTGTGCAACCACCGATAAGGCGGACGGCGCTGACGCACTCATAGACAAGGCGGAGTCAAAACTGGGCTGTGCCTATGTTTCGGGAGCCGCAGGGCCAAGCAGCTTTGACTGTTCGGGATTCGTGCACTGGGTATTCAAAAATTCAGGAGTATCTTCTGTGAAATTCTCAAGATCATCGGCGCAGGGCATCTACAGCAGCCTCAGGAAATATGACATAGGCAGCACTTCCCTGTCAAGTGCCCGCAAGGGAGATATACTTTTCTTCGGAAGCGGCAAATCAAACATCTGGCATACGTCGATATATTACGGAAACAGCAGGCATATACATGCATTTTCGACATGGGGCAGGGTTGCAATAAATCCGGTAAGTATGTCTACGACCAACAAAAAACTTGTGGCAATCGTAAGACTGCCGATGTAAAAGC
>CAVJEY010000163.1:0-5171 GCA_963648745.1 Christensenellaceae bacterium Phil1 | reverse complement strand
ATGTCTACGACCAACAAAAAACTTGTGGCAATCGTAAGACTGCCGATGTAAAAGCGTGACAAACAGCATGAATAATAAGGGCGGCCTTTGGCCGCCTGTTATATTTTTTGACTGAAGTATTTTTCTCTGCATTACAATCCGGCTGCGGGCGCGTACAAATATGCTGTAACAGGCACCTGCAGGAGCAGCGCAGGCTGTTTTTTTGGCTGTGAAATGGAAAATAGGCAGAAACCCTTGACAACTGAGGCAAAAGTGTGGTAAACTTAGTGCATATTAGGGCAGAAGAGTGCCAAAAGGAGATCATTTATGAAGTCAAAATTATTAGCGATAACTCTTTCACTTGCAATAATATTCACAATGGGAATTTACACACCTGCATTCGGTGCAGATACAGATACAGTGAACACAGACACACAGACAGAGATAGATGTTGACGGCGAGGTTGATACAGACCCTGCTGATGAGGACGATGTAGACGAAGGCTTTGACGAGGGCGATGAGGATGCAGATGCACCTGTAGAGGAAGAAGACGAGGTAATCGAGCTTGCAGCGCCGTCAAATGTCAAGGCGAAGGCGCTTGGCAAAAGCTCAATCAAAATCACATGGTCAGCAGTAGACGGAGCAGAGGGCTACAAGGTTTACTGCTACAACAAGTCAAGCGGTACATACAAAAGAATCGCAACAGTGGACAGCAGATCCTACACTCACAAGGGTCTTGCGGCAGACACAAGAAAAGTCTACAAGGTTGCAGCCTATACACATGATGTCGGCGGCAAAGAGGTGGTAGGTGACAAATCCAAAAAAGCAAGCGCAACCACCGATGACAATGACGATGTTACAAAGCTTATGAGTACGGCCAAGAGCAGACTGGGCTGCGCATACCGTGCAGGAGCCGAAGGCCCAGGCAGCTTTGACTGTTCGGGATTTGTATATTACGCATTCAAAAAATCAGATGTGGGTAAAAAGACAGTTATAAGATCGTCAGCTCAGGGACAGTATGCGTCACTCAAAAAATACAGTGTAGGCAAGAATATATCAAATGCAAAAGTGGGAGATATAATATTCTTCTCTGCAAGCGGTACTACTTCAGGAATCAACCATGTCGGCATATATGCCGGCGGCGGCAAGGTTATACACGCAGGTTCATACAGAACAGGCGTATGCTACGGCAAAATAAGCCAGCTTTCGCGCTACGGACGCAAGGTCTGCGCAATAGTAAGAAATGTATAAATTACGAAACATCAGCCTGTATGGACAGCCACACAGGCTGTTAATATTTATAGGTTGACAGGACAGGATGCCTTGATAAAGCTGTTTGCGACAGGAAACTGAGTCGTGGAAATCAGCGGAGGAATATGCCGGAGTACAGATAATAACCCTAACAGACAGGGCGACCGAAAGGTCGCCTTTTGATGTGGCCAAAAATATTATCTTTTACTTTGGGAAAAAGGAAAAATCCGTCTGCCTGCTGCATATTATATAAGTGAGTTCCGGAAATCACATAAATATAATGAAAAAGATGATTAATGAAAGGGAGGTAAACCTATAATGAAAGCAGTAATAACAGGTGGTGCAGGCAGACAGGCGTTATCGGCCATATACGATCTGATTGAAACGCCGGATGTTGAGAAGGTTTTGCTTGTAGACATTAACGAAGAGGCTTTGCGTATCAGAAAAGAGCAGGTGAATTCGCCTAAGGTTGAAACAAAGGTTATTGACCTGAAGGATACCGGTGCGCTTGCCGCGGCAATGAAGGATTACGATGTGGTTATCAACGGCTCATCGCATGTGTTCAATATGGACGTTATGAATGCCTGCATAGAGTCTGAGACAAACTATACGGATTTCGGCGGGCTGTTTCACTGGGCGATTGAACAGCTCACAAGAGATGAGGACTTCAGAAAAGCGGGAATAACAGGCATAGTGGGTTCAGGCAGCGCGCCGGGAATTGTAAACGTACTGACAAAATATGCGACAGACAGACTCGATACCGTAGAGGACATCCTTATACTTGACGCGATTATAAACAGGAGCGCCAAAGGCTACGGATTTGTGCCTCCTTATGCGCTGGATACCATAATTGAAGAATTTACAATGAACAATTATGAGTTCAGGGACGGTAAACACGTTGAACTGCCGCCTTTCTCCGGGAAAATGACAGTGGATTTTCCTGAGCCTTACGGCACACTGAACCTGTACAATATGATACATTCCGAAGTAGCCACCATGCCTGTTACATACAAAGACAGAGGAATAAAAAACGTTGCGTTCAAACTGGCTCTCCCTACTCTGTTTGAAGAAAGACTGAGATTTTTAATCGAAAACGGTCTTGGCAGCAAAGAGAAAATAAATGTAAAAGGCGCATGGGTATCACCAAGAGATTTTCTTATCGAAGCATTTGAAACAAAACCGGGAACAAAAGCCAAAACTCCTGATGACTGCAAGCTGCTCCGCGTAATTGTAAAAGGAACGAAAAACGGCAAGAAATGCACATATCAGGTTGAAACCGATCTGCATCATCATCCGTGGGGAATGTCAAACGGTCACTTCTCGGTGGGCTTTCCGGGAGCGATTACTGCCAAAATGCTTGCCAGAGGCGACATCAGAGAAAAAGGCTTCTTTACCGGTGAGGCTGTTATCGACACTGATATTTATTTCAGAGAACTGGAAAAGCGCGGCATAGAGGTGTATGCAAGCGTTGTTGAGCAGGTATAGATTACATCTGCAGTGTTTTACCAGGCGCTGCCATGTCTGTTTTCCGGCTTTGCCCGGGAAACAGGCCGGGCGGCGCAGGAAGCTGCCAGAGAAAAATACGGGGGAGGTTAAAATGAAAGGGTCAGGTGAAAACAGAACAATATTGACAACGGTCACCGTATGCAGCGATGAGGAGGCAGTTTCGGCAAAAATGAAAGCCGTTCACCCTAAGCTCTTTGGACTTTTCTGTCCGGTTAAATACCGGCTTGTGCGCAAAGAGAAGGTGCTGGTTCCATATATGTTTATTGTGTTTGACTATCGTATTTTGAGAAGCGGCTCCGAAAACCTCAATAAACGGAAAATGTTTAACCGTGAGGGTCAGATAGGTATTATTTTCGATATGAACGAGGTGCATCCGTTTCATTTTGATCTTTTTGATGACCTGAAGCTGCAAAAGAAATCCGTTAAAAAGGTAAGCGGAAAAATATTGGAATGCAGCTGTAATGAGCAGGAGGCTGTTGCAGGCAGTATGGAATGCGCGAGCTGGCATTATCTGAGAAGGGTGTTTCATACAATGCCTGAGATTACGGTTGCAAAAAAAGAATTGTTTTATAGAGAAGCGTATAAGCTTTATCTGAGCTGCAGAGGCAAAAGCTATGAAAAATATGCTTATATGGATGGCTTCGGGCCTGAAAACGAGCATATAAGCGGGCTTAGGGTAAGGCTTGATGTTTGAGGAAGGAGGTTCCTATGATAAACTTCAATGAATTATGGGGAATATCTGACTGGATTGTGCTGCTGCTTTATTTTCTGGGAGTAATGAGCATAGGCTTTGTCATGCACCGGAAAGCAAGCACCAGCTTTAAGAGCTTCTTTGTTGCGGGAAGAAGACTGACAGTCCCTGTACTTATAGGGGTTGCGGCGGCTGCGTGGTATGACTCGTGGACAATAGTCGGATTAGGCGAGCTTGGCGCTACGGTCGGAGTTTCGGTTATGCTGTTTTACATAGTTCCGTGTGCGGTGTTAAGGCTCCCGCTGGCATTGTGGATAGGACCGATAACGAGGGATAAATTACCGGACTATATTATAACACTGCCTGATATGGTGAGATATTTTTACAACAAGGCGTCGGGGGTGCTGTCAAGCATTGTGCCTATGGCGTCTATTCTTTACTGCTGCGCGCTGCTGTTTGCGGCAGGCGAGGTGCTTTACCTCATTACGGGTTTCCCTATCTGGCTGACCATGATTATAGTGGGCGTTGCGGTGATTTTGTATACGACAATGGCCGGAATGTGGGCGCTGGCGGTAACAGACCTTATTCAGTTTGCAATAATGACGGTTTCCGCAGGCGCGGTAATGCTTGGCATCATCAGGATGTTCGGAGGCGCTTCCGAGCTGTTTGATGCAGTAAGAGCGTATGACCCTGAGCTTCTTGATCTGACGGGACATCAGACCATAGGCTCGGCTTTCGGATATATACTTTCGGCGGCGGCACTGTATGTAAATGCGCAGAGCTACCAGAGATTCGGAGCGGCAAGAAACGGCGGCGACATTAAAGTGGCATATGCGCTGATGCTTATAATGGGAAGTGTGTTCAGTGTTGTAATGCTGGTAGTGGGCATGACTTCAGTAACGCTGCACCCTGATGCGGAGAATGCCGCAACCAGCTTCTGGGCCACGGTATTTACTGTTTTGCCTCCGGGAGCAAGAGGACTGTTTGTGGCTGCGCTGATGGCGGCTGTCATGTCAACGGTAAGTGCAGACCTGCTGTTTACGGGCGGCATACTTGTCAAGAACATATACAAAGATTTATTCAGGCCTGATATGAGCGACAAGGCTCTGATGAAAGGCAGCAGGATTCTGATTGTACTGCTTGGAATATTCATCATAGCAGGAACATATCTGTGGAGAAACGGTATAGGAAACGCATGGGTTATCATCGGGGGATTTCAGGTTGCGGTATTCTTCGTGCCTATACTGGGAGGATTTTTCTACAGACACAAAACTCCTCTGGGCGGTCTGATTGCAATTGTATTCGGTATAGTTTTCTATGCTTTCTGGCAGTTTGGCGTATGCTCCCCTTGGGGGATCCCTTCAAGCTTTGCAACATGGCTTGCCGGAGGCGTCGTATATTTTGCGGCATCAGAGATAACATACAGAACGCACAAAACCGAAAGGCTGACGGAATAAGTCCGGAGGTGCCGGCTGATGTAAGATATTGCCCGAAAATATATTGCGGCAGGAGGTAATTATGTCTGAAAAAATGAATATGCCTGCAGATCAGGTGAGAAAAAATATAATCGGCAACATATGTGCGGTATTTGTTGTGTTAATGTGTATACTTTTTCCGATCGGATTTTCGTGCGATTCGGAAATACTGCTGAGGTCTTTTGTAATAATTAATTTTATCTCGGGACCGATATGCTTTATAGGGTATCTGATTGAAGTCAAAAGAGGCGTTTTCTCAGGTGAGGGAG
>CAVJEY010000162.1:0-5179 GCA_963648745.1 Christensenellaceae bacterium Phil1 | reverse complement strand
TTTTCGTTTTTGGAAAACAGCACCTCTCCTGTTTTGGCATCAATCAGAATCGCAGTTGTAGCCTCAATCTCCGGCTCGTCTTTGGACGATGCGCCAAAAGCGCATACCGCAGACCCAAGAGTCATACTCAGGGCAATTACGACGGTCAGAGCCACAGTCAATAATCTTTTCATATGAAATGTACTCCTTTATTTTTGAAAGAAATAGTCGGCAAGCTCATAGCCCGATCCGAATTTTAGGCCTTTTGAGCCTGATGTTTCATTGAAAGCTCTTGTATCATCATAAGGCTTCTCGTCTGTGCTGTCATAGAGAACAAACGGTACAGGCTCCGGTGTATGAGTTCTCACTGCTATAGGAGTCCTGTGGTCGGGAACTATCAGGAACCTGAAATCCTCGCCGTCCGCCCTGAGGCCTTCCACTACCGGTTTTACTATTCTGTCGTCAATTCTTTCGAGGGAAAGCACCTTGCCCTCAGTATCTCCCTGATGGCCGCATTCATCAGGACCCTCAAGATGGATATATACGAAATCTTTGCCTTCTCTGAATGCCGCAAGCGCCGCGTCTGCCTTGCCCTCATAGTTGGTATTAAGCGTGCCTGTGCTGCCCTCTACATCTATTGAGTCAAGTCCTGCGCATATTGCTATGCCCTTGATCAGATCCACAGCCGAAATAGCTGCTCCCGTAATGCCGAATTTGTCTTTGAATGATGAAAGCGCAGGCTTCCTGCCCTCGCCCCATATCCACATTGAGTTTGCAGGGTTTAAGCCTCTTGCGATTCTGTCTTTGTTTACAGGGTGGTCTTTTAGGATCTCATAGCTTTTTTTCATCATGCTGATAAACATATCTGCATGTTCGCCCTCAGGCAGATTGTCTCCCGCTCTCTGTCCTAAAACATCGTGCGGCGGCGTAAATTTAAGCTCTGTGGTGCCGTTTTTCCATATCATGCAGTGTCTGTAGCTGACGCCTGTGTAAAGCTGTATTTCGTCATTCTGAAACTCTGCCTGCAGCGCTCTGATAAGCTGATCCGCCTCAGGGGTTGTAATCTCTCCCGCGCTGTGGTCTGCTATAATCAGGTCTTCGTATTCGCCCTCTCCCGTCAGAGTTATTATGTTGACACGAAACGATACGTCAGTGTCCTCCATATCAATGCCTATTGATGCAGCCTCAAGCGGCGATCTGCCTGTCAGATATACCGCAGGGTCATAGCCCATAACAGACAGGTTGCCCGCATCGCTTCCCGGCGCACATCCTGCAGGGATTGTCTGTACCATCCCCACCTGTCCTTTTGCTGCAAGTTTTTTAGTGTATTTCATATCTGCCGCTTCAAGAGTGGTTTTGTTTCCGAGAGCCTCAATAGGCTCTCCTCCCGCCCCGTCGGCAAGCACTATCAGGTATTTCATACTGCCTCCGTTCTACATCAAAAGCCTTTCGTACAGAAAGGCTTTTGAAAATTCTATTTGTTTTCTGCTTCAAATTTCTTCATAAAGTTAATCAGGGCATCTACGCCTTCCATCGGCATGGCGTTGTATATGCTCGCTCTCATACCGCCTATGGATCTGTGACCGCCGAGGTTTACAAGTCCTGCGGCCTTGCCCTCTGCGACGAATTTCTTGTCAAGAGCCTCATCGCCTGTAACAAATGTGACGTTCATCAGCGATCTGTCCTCGTCTGCTTTGACAGGACAGCTGTAAAGTGTGCTTTCGTCAATATATTTATGAAGCTTTGCAGCCTTCTCTCTGTTTATTTTGTTGAGCTGTGCTATGCCGCCCATAGCCTTGATATTTTTGAATACAAGACCTGCCACATAGATGCCGAAGCATGGCGGCGTATTGTATGCCGAGTCGTTGTCCGCATGAATCTTGTAGTCAAGATAGGTCGGGCAGTTCTCAGGCGCGTATCCGAGAAGATCCTCTCTGATAATCACAATGGTAACTCCTGCCGGTCCCACATTTTTCTGTGCGCCTGCATATATAAGGCCGAATTTCGATACATCAATCTCCTCTGACAGTATGCACGATGACATATCCGCTACAAGAGGAATATCTCCGGTATCCGGAATATATGAATAGTGGGTGCCGTAGATTGTGTTGTTGTATGTGATATGAACATAGTCCGCATCGGCTCTGAAATCTTCTTTTTTGACTTTAGGGATGAAGTCGAACGTGGTATCTTCAGATGATGCCGTTATCTTTATATCTCCGAATTTCTTGGCTTCTTTGTATGCTTTTTTGGCCCAGCTTCCTGTAATAATGTAGTCTGCTTTTTTGGAATTTCTTAAAAGGTTGAGCGGTACCATTGCAAACTGCAGCGTGCCGCCGCCCTGCAGAAACATTACTTTGTAGTTTGCGGGGATATTCATTATATCCCTTAAATCCGCTTCCGCTTCTGCGAGTATCTGTTTGAACTCTGCCGATCTGTGACTCATTTCCATTACCGACTGTCCGCAGCCGTGATAATTGGGCAGATCTTTTGCAGCTTCTTCGATTACATTAAGAGGGAGCATTGACGGACCTGCTGAGAAATTGTATACTCTATCGTATTTACTCATTTTTTGTCCTCCCGATTAATTAGTCTTTTGACTATTGTACCACTTTACTAAGCTCCAGTAAAGTGGTATACTTTTATTATTATTTAATTTTCGAGGTGATACAATGTTTAAAATCGCAACACTCAATAAAATTTCACCGGCAGGACTTTCACGCCTTACCGATAATTATACCATTACCGAAAATGTTGATGAAGCAAATGCCGTTCTTGTAAGAAGCCAGGCTATGCACGATATGGATTTTTCGGACAATCTGCTTTCAATAGCAAGAGCAGGCGCGGGAGTAAACAATATTCCTCTTGACAGATGCGCAGAGGAGGGAATTGTCGTATTCAACACTCCGGGAGCCAATGCAAATGCAGTCAAGGAGCTGGTGCTTGCAGGCATGCTCATGGCCGCAAGAAACATCCCCGATGCCATAAGCTGGGCAAAGGGGCTTGAAAGCGATGTGCTCAAGGCCTACGAAAAAGGCAAGGGACAGTTTGCGGGAACAGAAATCGCAGGCAAAACTCTGGGAGTTATCGGACTTGGCGCAATAGGCGTCAAAATTGCAAACGCTGCAGAGGCGTTGGATATGAATGTTATCGGATATGATCCGTTCCTGACCGTAAATGCTGCTCACAGAATTTCAAACACAGCCGAAATCGTAAACGATATGAAGGATATGCTGGGCAAATGCGACTACATAACAATTCATGTGCCTGCCACAGATTCAACCAGGGGCATGATGAACAAAGAAGTGTTTGACCAGATGAAGGACGGCGTTATCTTCCTTAATTTTTCAAGGGACAAGCTGGTAAACGATGCCGATCTGAAGGCTGCAATAGATTCAGGCAAAATCAGAAAGTATGTAACCGACTTTGCAACAGATGAGCTGCTGCACTACGACAATGTCATAGCCATACCTCATCTTGGCGCTTCCTCGGCAGAGGCAGAGGATAACTGCGCTTCAATGGCCGCAATCCAGACTATGGACTACATCGAAAACGGCAATATCGTAAATTCGGTCAATTTCCCTGCCGTAAGCCTCGGAGCAAAAACAGGGACAAGAATAGCGGTGCTTTCAAAGGCAAACGACACCATCATTTCAGATGTGACGGCAGCAATGAATGCCAGAAACGCCGTAATTTCAAACATCGTCAGCAAGACAAGAGGCGGTTTTGCATATACTCTGCTTGAAACCTCCGCTGAAATTGATGCTCTTGAAATTGCTAACGACAGTATAATCAGAGTAAGAATAATCTAGGTATATACAAAATGCGCCGGCTCACACCGGCGTATTTTTTTGCAAAGGTGCAAATAACTCTTAAAATTACGTGGAAATTGGTGCAACTTATATTATGATATATTTACTTAAACACCGGGAGGTTTGTATATGGAACGAATTGCATTACAAAAATTAACGGACCGGAACAAAAGCAAACGCAGGAAACCCCTGATTGTCTGGGGTGCAAGGCAGGTTGGCAAGACATATCTTGTCAAGTACATTTTTGCAGAATCCTGCTACTCGGACAACTATACATATGTGGACTTCAAAAAAGAATATGAAACCCGCGATTTCTGCTCTCAAATTGCCAATGCCGAAAAGATTATCGAATATATTTCATTGCGCCGGGGCAAGCAGATAAATGAAAAACTCTGCTGATCTTTGACGAAATACAGGAATGTCCTAATATCATTTCTTCACTAATAAATTTGAATTTGCTATTAAGGTTTCAGGTAATAATTACAGCTATAGCTCCGAACAGAAACTTCTCACTATACCGTTTTACTTTTTGCCGTTTGCAGCAGCAGACCTTGCTGCCGGAACAATGGAAATATAGCATACTGCCACAAAATGGCGCAGACTTTTATCTCAGTGCTGCGCCGTTTTGTTTATCAGACGGTTCGCCCCGTCACAACCGCAAGCACCACAGAAATCACTGTCAGCACCAGCGGTATCAGAATGGATATCAGGCGGCACCTGTTCTCTTTTTGAATTTCAAAGCTCATCAGAAAGATTGATCCAAAGCATACGATTGCAGACAGAATATGATAAGGGAAATTACTGATTGCAGCTGTCACATAATGAACTCCCAGTATTGCCTGTATGGTATTGCCAAGCCCCATAATAACAGCACCGAAAACATTCTGTTTTTTGCAGTAGTATGCAATGAATCCTCCCGGCAGCGTCAGGATTGTTGCAGGAAGCCAGATACTGCAATAGTAATGCATTGCCATATCTAAAGTAAGATCTCCAAGCAGTATTTCTGTCGCATATACCAGCGGCTGGCTTATCAGAAAAAACACAAAGCATTTCAGCATGGCCTCCCAGCTTTTTTCACAGTTGACCACAATGATAACTGCAAAAATAACCCACCATTCATGACTTATCCCTATATCCTGAAAAGATGTATCATCCAAAACATCAATAAGCATCACCGCTCCGGTATAGATGCCTGCAATGACTGCAAATAAAACAACTGACAGCCAGCTCATTTTAAGATTTCCGTATAACTTCTTCATACAAACTCCTATCTGATAAAAAATATATTACTTCAACTCCTGTTTTCCTGCGTTATTTCATACCTATTATACTGTCTTTTTCCGTAAGCTGCAATATTTTATCTCAGCCTCGACCCGTTTGTACACGCA
>CAVJEY010000161.1:0-5181 GCA_963648745.1 Christensenellaceae bacterium Phil1 | reverse complement strand
CATCAAGGTTTAAGCACCTCAGATGCATCTCCCGGATTCATACTCTCATCAACTGCATTGCAAAACTTGCTGCCATACCTGTGAAGAGTTTCGCCTTAAGAACTTTTATCAATATTCAGTATCCCTTCCAGATCCGTAATGTTATCTTTTACTGCCTCATATCTGTACTGTTTCCCGTCTTCTATAAAGTCGCTGATTGCAGTTCTGATATCACTCTCCTCCTCGTTATACCAGAATGCATGAGTTAATATATGCAATCTGCTGTACCTGCCTGAAGTAATAATCTCTTCGACATTTTCTCTCCAGTGCCTTCGACTATCGGATACATACTTAAATCCTTTAAAAAACTCCATACCGTATGAATTAATCAGCCCTTCTATTGCATAGTCCGCCTCCAATGTCTCTTTGGACGGTCTATGCATAGAAACAACTCTGACAGGAGTACCGATTATCTGCTCCGCTATATGAGCCTCTCTTCTGATCAGTTCATCAACAGGGCAGTCAGAGCCCTCATATTTCATTTCATCAAAATGCAGCCCTATCTCATGCCCCAGAGACTGAATCTCACCAATCATATCCATCGATTTTTTTGACGCAATATTATACAGGTCTGTTGACAGCAGTACAAAATATGTAGATCTGACACCTTCACTGTACTCGATTCTGGCAAGGTCAAGCGCCTTATCAAGGGAATCATCGACATCATGTCTTAAAATTACCGGCTTCTCCACATGCATATAGCTGTGATAATCAGTAACAGAATAGCCGTTCTGCTTTAACAGTGATAATAAATCTATGTATGCCTTGTATGTAAAGTTCATATCAGTACCTCTTTCTCAGCACTCTTGCCGGACTTCCGACAACAACCGTATTGGCAGGAACGTCTTTTGTAACTACCGCTCCCATTCCCACCAGTGCATCCTCTCCGATTTTTATCTGATTTTTTACTATCGCAGATGCAATATATGAATTCACGCCAATAAATACATTGTTCCCGATTTTTACATCATCCGAGATATATGTACCATGCCCTATGTCCGGCAGCTCTCTGGTTTTAGCAAAGAACTCCTCGACAATCGTGAAAAAAACATACTTGGAATCATCTGCGTAAATTGTATTCCGGCAGCTGACATCAAACTCAGTCTGTGTTACAGCCAGCAATATTTCTTTTGGATCTCTGTTAATGTTTTCAGGTTTTTTAATCCATGTCATACTTTCAGGAATATAATGATTCAAAGATGAAAACCCCTTAACCTCAGTCTCCTCATCACCTGCAAAGCTGAAACATATATTTTCTCTTTTTAAAAACAGAATAATGTCTTTAATCTTCACCATATTAAAACCTCCAATACTAAGGCAACCCTATGCCGGCAGAGTCATATCCTCTTTATTCAAGACATTTAAATCCGTCAGACACTCTGCTTTCGGCATTACCGCTGCCTGCATATCCTACAATGCCATACATAAATGTACTCCTCTTTAACTCTCAAACAACCTCAAAAAACGTATCCGGTCTCTCCAGATTAAATATCTCATTTGCCCACATTACCGTTACCAGGTTTTCAGTCTCAGACAGATTGATAATATTGTGGGTATACCCCGGCAGCATATGCACTGCCTGTATCTTATCGCCGCTGACTTCAAACTCAATAACCTCGTCCGTCCCGATTCTTCTCTCCTGTATCAGGCCATGGCCTGATACCACAATAAAAAGCTCCCACTTTGAATTGTGCCAGTGCTGTCCTTTGGTAATGCCCGGCTTTGAGATGTTTACTGATATCTGACCGTGGTCGGAGGTTTTTAAAAGCTCCGTAAAGCTTCCCCGTTCATCGCAGTTCATCTCAAGGTCAAATACTGCCTTATCCTCAGGCAGATATGAAATATACATTGAATACAGCTTTTTCTCAAATGACCCCGGTGCAATCTGCGGCATGATGAGCGTCTTCGGCTGGTCATGGAACGTGTGCAGACACCGGGCAATATATCCAAGTGTCGCCTTGTGGGTTAAAAGCGCGGCGCAGTATCTGCCGTTTTCTGTGAAAACAGCGTTAACACCGTCAAATTCACAGCGGTGAGGTTTTCCCTCCATCGCATCATACATTTCTTCTATAAGATCATCTATGAACAGAATTTCAAGCTCCGTGTCCGGGTTGTTTACCGTAATCGGCAGATCGTTTGCAATGTTATGACAGAATGTGCCGATTGCGGAGTTGTAGTCAGGTCTCACCCACTTGCCTGCAAGGTTTGGGAACCTGTAGACATATACATCTGCCCCGGTCTCCTCTGCGTAGTCAAAAAACAGCTCCTCTCCTGCGCGTTTGGAAAGACCGTATTCAGACTTGCCGAATCTCCCGGCCAGGGTAGCCTGCAGTGATGATGAGAGCATCACAGGGCATCTGTTATCATGTTTTTTCAGTGTGTCAAGCAGCAGAGATGCAAAGCCGAAGTTGCCCTCTTTAAATTCGGCAGGATCCTTCGGACGGTTGACACCTGCAAGATTAAATACAAAATCGCAGTCCGCACAGAATCTGTCCAGATCCTCTGCTGTGTTATCCATGTCATATTCATATATCTCATCAATATCAAGTGACGGTCTTGTCCTGTTTTGGCCGTCACGGATATTTTTAAGATTCTCTGCAAGGTTGCGGCCGACAAAGCCCGCAGCACCTGTCACAAGTATGTTCATAGAGTCTCCCGCCCTTTTCTCTGTTTATTCTTCTTCTCTATAGCAACCTTATATAAATTCTTCATATAAATATCCGGGTGAGGCATGGGATGGCTTTTCCCTGGCTTCGTGTGTCTTTCTTCCTTATTATACTTTGCGTTCACTCTTTCCCAGTCTTCAGGATACATTTCCTTGAATTTCTCAATAAAATTTTCTTCAGATGCATCACCTCCAAGAGCTTCAAAAACCTTTCCGACTTTCTCTTCTTTTTTCACAATTACTGCTGACATAGTTACACCTCAACTTTCTTTTCTCCAAACAATCTTATTGACTACTCCGACATAGGACTGAATAATCTTTACCACCTTGCCTGAGACATTTGTATCGGTATAGTCCGGAACGGGAACACCCAGGTCAAGGTTTTTGTTCATCTCTACTGCCGTATCCACGGCCTGCAGAAGTCCTGTTGTATCAATCCCCGAGAGTATAAAGCAGCCTTTGTCAAGGGCTTCGGGACGCTCTGTGGATGTCCTGATGCATACAGCAGGTATCGGATGTCCTATGGATGTGAAGAAGCTGCTTTCCTCAGGCAGTGTCCCTGAATCCGATACAACTGCAAATGCGTTCATCTGCAGGCAGTTGTAGTCGTGAAACCCAAGGGGCTCATGTCTGATGACTCTGCTGTCAAGCTCAAATCCGCTCTGCTCTAATTTTTTTCTGCTCCTCGGATGGCAGGAGTACAGTATAGGCATGTCATATTTCTCTGCCATCCTGTTGACTGCGGTGAACAGGGAAACAAAGTTCTTCTCTGTATCTATGTTCTCCTCACGGTGAGCTGACAGCAGAATATATTTACCTTTTTCAAGTCCTAAACGATCATGTATGTCACTTTGTTTAATCTGCTCCATATTCAAAGTCAGCACCTCTGCCATGGGAGAGCCTGTAACATAGGTTCTCTCCTTTGGCAGTCCGCAGTCTGCAAGATATCTCCTTGCATGCTCTGAATATGCCATGTTGACATCAGAGATGATGTCTACGATTCTCCGGTTGGTTTCCTCAGGCAGGCATTCATCCTTGCAGCGGTTGCCTGCCTCCATATGGAATATCGGGATATGCAGGCGCTTGGCTCCGATGACAGACAGGCAGGAGTTTGTATCTCCCAGCACCAGGACGGCATCGGGCTTAAGTTCTGACATCACCTTGTATGAGGAGCTTATGATGTTGCCCATGGTTTCACCGAGATCCAAACCTGCTGAATCAAGGTAGATTTCAGGGGCATCAATACCCAGGTCTTTAAAAAACACTCCATTAAGGTTGTAATCATAGTTCTGTCCTGTATGGACAAGGAGAGTATCAAAGTACTTCCTGCATTTGTTTATCACTGCGGCAAGACGAATGATCTCAGGTCTTGTGCCTGCGATGATCATAAGCTTTATCCTGCCGTTGTTTTTCCAATTAGTGCTCATCTATGCCTCCACTGTATGAGGTCTTCCCTCAAGCTCCTCTTTTACATAGTCCGTGTCCATAATCTTTTTAACCACGCCGTCCACATCAAGTCTGTTGGTATTATGACTTGTATATGCTTCTTCACCTTCCGTGTTCACAGTGCCTTCAACATAAAACTTATCGTAGTTAAGTCCCCTGGCATCAGGAACTATACGATAATAGTCTCCCATATCCACAGAACGGAGCATTTCCTCACGCGTTACAAGTGTCTCATACAGTTTCTCTCCGTGACGAGACCCTATAACTTTGCATTCAGTCTCTCCAAACACCTTAATCACGCCCTTGGCCAGATCACCTATCGTGCTTGCATCCGCCTTCTGTACGAACAGGTCGCCGGGCTCTGCGTGTTCAAAGGCGAATGCCACAAGGCCTACGGCCTCGTCCAGATTCATAAGGAAGCGCGTCATATTCGGATCTGTGATGGTGATCGGCGCCTTCCGCTTAATCTGGTCGATAAAAAGCGGGATAACGGAGCCTCTGGAACACATGACATTGCCGTATCGTGTGCACGAAAGTACAGTACCGCCCCTCTCAAATGCCTTCTGTGCGCGAGCCTGCACCACCTTCTCACCTACCGCCTTGGTCATGCCCATGGTATTGATAGGATAGGCCGCCTTGTCTGTAGACAGGAACACAACTCTCTCCACCCTGTTCTCTACAGCTGCAGTTATGACATTGTCAGTACCGACTATATTTGTCCTTGCTGCCTCCATAGGGAAGAATTCACATGACGGTACTTCTTTTAGTGCCGCAGCATGGAATACATAGTTTGCTCCGTACATAACATCCCGAACAGGGTCCACATTGCGCACATCTCCTACATAAAACTGCACCTTGTTCGCGTAATCCAGATACTGTGCCTGCAATGTGTGTCTCATCCAGTCCTGTTTCTTCTCATCACGACTGATGGGTAATAACCAGTGTTTTATCTTTAAATGCTTCTGTAAATATTCATGTATCCTTTCTTACTATGGGTCTATATAGAATTCTGCCTCAGCAGAGATGCATAT
>CAVJEY010000160.1:0-5233 GCA_963648745.1 Christensenellaceae bacterium Phil1 | reverse complement strand
GTTTTCTTGCTTTTTACGATTTACCATGGTAAAATATTTCTGTACTTATCAGATTGGAGGTCTCAATATGCATTTACACGAATCCGGCGAGATGTATCTTGAAACAATTTACATACTTTCAAAACAGACAGGAGATGTCAGATCTCTTGACGTTGCAGAATATATGGGCTTCTCAAAACCCAGCATAAGCCGCGCCGTCAGGCTTCTCAAAGAGGGCGAGTATATCACGGTTGACAAAGACGGATATATCACTCTTACAGGCTCAGGGCTTGAAATCGCCGAAAAAATCTATGAGCGCCACACTCTGCTTACGAAGTTTCTTACAGCTCTCGGAGTAGATGAGAAAACAGCAGCTGAGGATGCCTGCAAAATGGAGCATGACATCAGCGACACAGCGTTTGAGGCAATCAAAAATCATATCGCAGGCAAATAGCAAAAACAATTCGGGGACTTTCGCATCAGCGAAAGTCCCTTTAGAATGTCAAAAATATTTATTTCATTTCTGAGAGTTTTTTGTAGCCTTCGTATCTCTCCATTGCCTGTTTTTCTGTCAGTTCAAACAGCTTGTCGGCAACCTGAGGGAATTCCTTTGCAAGTGATGAATATCTTGTCTGTCCCATAATAAATTCTCTGAACTTGCCGTTTGGTTCTTTTGAATCAAGGATAAACGGATTTTCACCTTTTTCTTTGAGCATAGGATTGTATCTGTAAAGCTGCCAGTAACCGCAGTCAACAGCATCTTTGATGTTTTCCTGTGATTTGCCCATGCCCTTTGCAAGACCATGGTTGATGCAAGGTGCGTAGCAGATTATAAGCGAAGGTCCGTCGTAGCTTTCGGCCTCTGTGATAGCCTTCATGAGCTGATTCTTGTCTGCTCCCATTCCAACCTGCGCAACATATACATAGCCGTATGACATTGCCTGCTTGCCCAGATCTTTTTTGCGTATTTTTTTGCCGGAAGCCGCAAACTTGGCAATTGCTGCAGTAGGTGTCGACTTTGAAGCCTGGCCGCCTGTATTTGAATATACTTCTGTATCAAACACAAGAACGTTGATGTTTTCGCCTGAAGCCAGAACATGGTCAAGTCCGCCGTAGCCTATATCGTAGGCCCATCCGTCACCGCCCAGAGCCCATACGGATTTCTTCACAAGATAATCCCTGTTCTCTGCAATACGCTGGCAAAGTCTGATTATTATATCGTCATTTGTGTTGAGCTGTTCGATTTCTCTGAGTACAGCATCGCTCTTTTCTCTTGAAACCGAACCGTCATTCATATTGTCGAGCCATTCAACGATAGCTTCTCTGAGTGATTCGTCAACGTCAAGCTGAAGCAGCGCTCTCATATCGTGTTCGATTTTTTCTCTCATCTGCTTCTGAGCAAGGAACAGTCCGTATCCGAATTCGGCATTGTCCTCAAACAGCGAGTTTGACCATGCAGGTCCTCTGCCGTTCTCGTCAGTGCAGTAAGGCATTGAAGGTGCCGAAGCTCCCCATATTGATGAACAGCCTGTTGCGTTTGCAATCATCATTCTGTCACCGAACAGCTGAGTTACAAGCTTGATATACGGAGTTTCTCCGCAACCTGCGCATGCGCCCGAAAATTCGATATATGGTTTTGCAAACTGGCTTCCCTTAACTGTATGGATGTCAACAAGCTTATCCTTGCGAGGAACGCTCATTGCATAGCTCCAGTCGTCAGCCTCCTGAACTTCCTCTGCATAAGGCTTCATTACGAGAGCCTTTTCCTTGGCAGGACATATGTCTGCGCAGTTGCCGCAGCCAAGACAGTCAAGAGCCGAAACCTGCATTCTGTAGTGATGTCCTTTGAGTTCCTTGCCGATGGCAGGTATTGTCTTGAAGGAATGAGGTGCTTTTGCTTTTTCTTCTTCTGTAAGAAGTACAGGTCTGATTGCAGCATGAGGACATACAAATGAACACTGGTTGCACTGTATACAGTTTTCTGATTTCCATTCAGGTAGCATAATTGCAACGCCGCGTTTTTCGTATGCGCTTGTGCCTGACGGGAATGTACCGTCTTCTCTGCCTGAGAATGCGCTTACAGGAAGATCGTCACCCTCCTGATGGTTCATAGGGATAAGAATTTCTTCTATGAATTCAGGAAGCTCTTCATATTTTTCCTTAGGATTCTGAACATCAGCCCATTCCTCAGGAATTTCAATCTTGTGGATAGCAGTGATGCCCTTGTCTACAGCAGCACAGTTCATGTCCACTATCTTCTGGCCTTTTTTCTTGTAGGTTTTTTCGATACCCTCTTTGAGATATCTGATTGCATCATCCAAAGGCATAACCTCTGAAAGCTTGAAGAATGCAGCCTGCATTATCATATTGATTCTGCCGCCGAGGCCGATTTCCGATGCTATCTTCCAGCCGTCGATGATGTAGAAGTTTATGTTCTTTCTTGCAAGATCTCTCTTGACCTTTGCAGGAAGATGGTTTTCGATTTCCTCAGGAGTCCACAGACAGTTGAGCAGGAATGTGCCGCCCTTCTTAAGATCCTTGAGCATATCGTACTGTCTCAGGTATGCCTGATTGTGGCAGGCTACAAAGTCAGCATGATTTATGAGGTAGGTTGACTGAATAGGGTGCTCACCGAATCTCAGATGTGAGATTGTAACTCCGCCTGATTTCTTGGAGTCGTATGAGAAATACCCCTGTGCATAAAGGTCAGTCTTGTCACCTATGATTTTGATTGCTGTTTTGTTTGCACCTACCGTACCGTCTGAGCCAAGTCCCCAGAACTTGCACTTGATGGTGCCTTCAGGCTCTCTTGCGATACCTTCGGTAAACGGAAGTGAGTGACCTGTAACGTCATCTTCGATACCTACCGTGAAGTTGTTCTTAGGTCTCTTATGATACAGGTTGTCAAATATCGAATGAATCATGCCCGGAGTTGTGTCCTTGGAGCCGAGACCGTATCTGCCGCCGTATACCTCAGGAGCGTTTTTCTCGCCGTAAAGAGCTGTTCTTACATCCTGATAGAGAGGCTCTCCCAGTGCGCCCGGTTCTTTTGTTCTGTCAAGTACCGCGATTCTCTCAACGGTTCTAGGCAGTACATCAAGGAAATATTCCTTAACAAAAGGTCTGTAAAGTCTTACCTTGATAAGTCCGACTCTGTGGCCCTCTGATATGAGTTTGTTCATTGTCTCTTCGATTGTTTCGCATACCGAACCCATTGCAACGATTACATTCTCTGCATCAGGCGCGCCCACATAGTCAAAAGGCTTGTATTTTCTGCCTGTAAGCTCACCCATTTTGTTCATGTATTCGATTACTGTCTCAGGCACTGCATCATAGAACTTGTTTGCAGACTCTCTTGCCTGGAAAAAGATGTCCGGATTCTGTGCCGTACCTCTGATTACAGGATGTGCAGGGTTTAATGCTCTTGCTCTGAACTCCGCAACAGCATCTCTGTCAACCATTTTTCTGAGGTCGTCATAATCAAGCACCTCTATTTTCTGTATTTCGTGAGAGGTTCTGAAACCGTCAAAGAAATGTACAAAAGGCACTCTTGATTTGATGGATGCAAGATGTGCGATAGCGCCAAGGTCCATTACCTCCTGAACCGAGCTTGATGCCAGCATTGCAAAACCTGTCTGTCTGCACGCCATTACATCGGAGTGGTCTCCGAATATGCAAAGAGCGTGTGTCGATATTGTTCTTGCTGCAACATGCAGAACGCCCGGCAGTAATTCACCTGCTATTTTGTACATGTTAGGTATCATCAGCAGTAACCCCTGCGATGATGTGAAAGTAGTAGTCAGTGCTCCTGCGGAAAGCGCACCGTGCACTGTTCCCGCTGCACCTGCTTCAGACTGCATCTCTGCGATTTTAACAGTCTGACCGAAAATGTTCTTCTTGCCATATGCCGCCCATTCATCAACAGACTCAGCCATTGGAGAAGACGGTGTAATCGGATAAATAGCAGCTACATCTGTAAACGCATATGCAACATGCGCCGCAGCCGTATTTCCGTCCATAGTTTTCATTCTGCGATTGGCCATAATAAATTAATCCTCCAGATAAATAATTGTTCTAACAAATTCTTGTGTTTTGTATTGATATAGTACAAAATATTGTATCAGTTATGATACAATCTGTCAATATTGTACCTCACTTAATACAATATACAAAATTCGTTCAAAAATAGCAAACTTATGTGTTTAATTTCAATATTTCAACCTTATTCACCGCTATTTATTAACTTATTTGCTCTGAAAACAAGTTAATATAAAATTCTGCACCTGTCAATCACAAAACAAAAAATATTTTTTTATTTCTTTCCACTATATATTTTCGGTTTTTTTAATGCTTACACACAATTTGTATTACATTTTTTCCCTTTTGTCTTTTCTTGACTAAACACCTTTTTCAGGTAGAATATATTTATGAGTATATTTTTCAGGAGAGTTTTATGAACACATTTATAACATTTGAAAACAGAGTATGCCTCGTCACAGGCGCAGGCAGTGAAAACGGCATAGGTTTCAGCACCGCAAAAATACTCGGAGAGCTTGGCGCAAAGGTATACATCGTGTCAACCACGGAGCGTATATTCAAAAGAGAAGCGGAGCTGAAGAGCCTTGGGATAAACGCAAAGGGCTGCATTGCAGATCTTATGGACAGAGAACAGGTAAAAAACCTTGTTTCGGATATTATTTCAGAGGCCGGCAGGATAGATGTGCTTGTCAACAATGCCGGCATGGTGCAGACAGGAGTGGCAGAAGAGGATTTCACTTCATTTGCAGAGCTGTCATACGAAGCATGGGACAATGATATTGCAAGGAATCTCAATATACCTTTCAATGTAGCGCGGCAGGTGCTACCTCATATGATAAAAAACCGCTACGGCCGCATTGTAAACACCTCGTCAGTCACAGGGCCTGTTGTAAGCAATCCCTGCGAGGCTTCCTACAGCGCCGCCAAATCAGCAGTAACGGGTATGAGCAGGTCTATAGCCATAGAAACGGCAAAGGACAACATATGTATAAACAATGTGCTTCCCGGCTGGATTCAGACGTCTTCACAGACAGAAGCCGAATATCAGGGAGGACTCAATACTCCGGCAGGCAGAAGCGGCACCGCAAAGGAGGTTGCAAATATGATAGTATTCCTCTGCTCAGACAAAGCCTCATATATAACGGGGCAGGATTTCATAGTTGACGGCGGCAACACCATACAGGAATACAAGGGAAGTTCCGAATACTATTATTAA
>CAVJEY010000159.1:0-5275 GCA_963648745.1 Christensenellaceae bacterium Phil1 | reverse complement strand
TCTATGATGCGCCTGCATTCACAGCACTGTGCGATACAGCCAAAAAGGCTTTGAATTAATTAAAACCAGAAATATATAGCTATATCCGGATTAAGAATGGTATATCCATTCTTTTTTCGTTGCTGTATACAGCAGAGGAAATTTACTGCAGGGAATTTACAGTGATGATACTTTGTGATATAATTATATATCGTAAAACAAAAGAAGTAAGGAGGTGTCTTCATGGGAAGACATGGTACAATCGCAGGAAGAAAAGCAGCACAGGACTCAAAACGAGCTGCAATGTTCACTAAATACGCCAGAGCAATAACAGTAGCAGCAAAGGCCGGAGGAGATCCTGACTACAACCCTGGATTGAGAGTTGCAATAGACAAGGCAAAAGCTATCAGTATGCCTAATGATAATATTAACAGAGCCATCAAAAAAGGTACCGGAGAGCTGGCAGGCGAGACTTACGAGGAGCTTTCATTTGAAGGTTACGGTCTTGGCGGCGTTGCGGTTATAGTTGAAGCTCTTACAGACAACAAAAACAGAACCACATCATCAGTAAGATCCACCTTTGACAAATACGGCGGCAATCTGGGAACACAGGGCTGCGTATCGTATATGTTCTCAAGAAAAGGTGTAATACTTATCGAAAAAACAGACGACATAGACGAGGATTCACTCATGGAGACAGCTCTTGAGGCAGGTGCTGAGGATATGATAGTGAATGATGACAGCTTTGAAATTCTTACAGAGCCGTCGGCATATCATGATGTTCACAGCGCCATAGTGGAGGCAGGCTATGAGATTTTAGAATCCGAAGTTGAATATGTTCCTTCAATGGAAGCAACTCCAAAAGAAGAAGACATCAAGAAATTAAAGAAAATGATCGATCTGCTCGAAGAAAACGACGACGTACAGAAAGTACACCACAACTGCGCGCTTGACCTGGATGAATATGATTTCTAGTTATTGCCTGTGGTAATAATTCTGTTTGAGCATATAATAGAGATGTATCCTGAAATGTTTGTTAAGGTTCTGTAATTCAACCTACAGTTTCACATTGGGAATTCGGGTTTTTGTGATTATGTCAGGCCTCCTCAGAGTGGAAGACAGAAGTATGAAACAGAGTACCCACCTATCTTTGATAGGGCGTGAATTATAGCCTGACGGCATTTTGGGAGTAAAATTCCAGCATTTATCAGCTGGAATTTTTTTAACAGACCAAAGCCCCCGAAACAGCTGTAAACAGCATACATACAATAATACCCGCTGCTGCGGGGACAGCAATTGAAACCACAGTCCATTTCAGACTGCCGGTTTCTTTTTTTACAGTCATAATCGTTGTTGCGCAGGGCCAGTGCATAAGCGAAAACAGAATAAAGCATATGGCAGTGGTAAAATCCCAGCCGTTTGACAAAAGCACCTGTGAAAGCTGCTCTGTGCCCGCGACCTCTGACAGTGTTCCATGCCTTGTATAGGCCATAATTATTATGGGAATTACTATTTCATTTGCGGGAAGCCCCAGAATAAACGCAGCAAGAATCACACCGTCAAGACCCATAAGCTGCGCAAACGGGTCGAGAAAACCGGTGATATGCTCAAGCAGGGAGAAGTTCCCGATGTAAATATTTGAAACAAGGTAGATAATCGCACCTGCAGGAGCTGCGGCAATTACGGCTCTCCTCAGCACAAATATTGTTCTGTCAAACACAGAGCGCACTATAACCTGTCTGATTTGAGGTTTTCTGTAGGGCGGAAGCTCCAGAGTGAAGGAAGACGGCATACCTTTTAATACTGTAAGCGAGAGCAGCTTTGTTACCGCAAGTGTTACGGTCACGCAGGCAACTATAACCGCGGTCAGTATCAGAGCGGCAGACGCAGAGGAGCCCGAAGCTGTAAAAAATATGGTTATAACCGCTATCATGGCGGGAAATCTGCCGTTACAGGGAACAAAGCTGTTGGTTATAACGGCAAGAAGCTGCTCGCGCTTTGAATCTATAATCCGGCAGCCTGTTACTGCCGCAGCATTGCAGCCAAAGCCCATGCACATGGTAAGCCCCTGCTTGCCGCAGGCGTTGCATTTTTCAAACGGAGTATCCAGATTATATGCTATCCTCGGCAGATATCCAAGATCCTCAAGCAGTGTAAACAGAGGGAAAAATATAGCCATAGGCGGCAGCATTACTGCAACAACCCATGACAGAGTCCTAAATACTCCTTCGGATATAAATTCATTGAGCACAGCAGGACAGCCGATATACGAAAGTCCGGAAGAAATCATATGTTCCGTACTGTCAAAAATCCGGGAAAGAAGCTCCGACGGATAATTTGCGCCTGATACGGTAAGCCAGAATATCAGAGCGAGAAACAAAAGCATGACAGGGTAGCCTGTAAACTTGCCTGTAAGCAGCCTGTCTGCAGCCGCATTTTTTCTGCCTGTATTATTTTTGCCGTATGATACGGCTCTGTCGCATATTTTGTCCGCACACTCCAAAATGCCTGCAACAAGCTCGGCAGGCCCGATATTAAAATCACCTTGCTCAAGGAGCTTTGATATCTCAGAGTTTGAAGAAATATCAAGATTCATTTTCTCATCTATGGTATGCAGGAAATCACGATTGTTTTCAAGAAGCCTCAGAGCAAGCCATCTGGAGTTTACGGCAGGATAAACCTTTTTAACCACAGGCTCTATTTGGCCTACAGCAGTTTCAATCTCATCACCGTATGCAACAAATCCGCTGCTTCTGTTATTAAAATTATCATATATGAAGCTTCTGAGCCCCTTTATATCCTTCCTGCTGTTTGCAGACATGGCAAACACAGGGCAGCCTGTCATGGCGGACAAGCTTTCAGTATCAACGGTAATACCATGTTTAAGCGCTTCGTCCATAAGGTTTACACATAATATGATATTGTCACATACCTCTTTTATCTGCAGGGCAAGATTGAGATTGCGTTTGAGGCAGGTGGCATCGCACACTACTATGACAAGATCCGGTACTTCAAAGCACAGATAATCCCTTGCGGCTTCTTCTTCGGGAGAATGAGCCATCAGAGAATATGTGCCAGGAAGATCAGTCACTTTGTATGTCTGTCCGCAGATAACAAGGCTGCCTTCTGCGTTTGCAACTGTCTTGCCCGGCCAGTTGCCGGTATGCTGTCTCATGCCTGTAAGGGCGTTGAATATGGTGCTTTTGCCCACATTGGGATTGCCTGCCAGCGCGATTGTTTTTTCTTTCATATCAGCACATCCTTACAGATATATTTCTGCAGTCAGATACGCGTATTGCTATAACTGCATCATGTAGTAAAAATGCATGCATACTGCCTCCGGGATTGCTGCCGGTGCATCTTATGCGGGTGCCGTTTACAAGCCCCATGTCAAGAAGTCTGCGTTTCATGTTTTCATCACAGTCTATACCGCAGACAAAACCCTCCTGACCGGGCAGAAGTTCATTCAAAGTCATAATACAGGCTCCTTCCTGTCTGATACTGTATTGTATTCGGGCAGAGGATGTCAGGTTACTGCATTTAGACTTTGTTTGTTGACAAAAAAAGGCGGCAGAGATAAAATTACAGTAAGCAGGGAGCAGTTGAAAATGTCAATCCGGGCTGCCTGCTGTTATCTATATATAGATTGAATTATACAGAGGCGCTGCCTGTGATAAGGCTGATTTGCCGGCTTGTAATAATCTGAGAGCACAAGATATGGTGTGAGCAAATTATGTTTGAAAATAAGCATATTTGTACTTTGAAATTAATGTAAAAAGTGCATGGGAAGGCTTTGTGTTTTGAATATTTTCCGGAAGTTATCCACAGAGTATAAAGGTCTTATTTTCAAGCCTGCCACACTTTTCCCACAGAATCCGAGAAATTGTATACGATTTTATCCAAGGGCACCTGTGAATAGTTGAAACATATAAATGCATTGAAATTCAGGCATTACGTGGCTCTGTATTTTTTGTCAATACAAAGTTATCCACAGATTTTGAGAAACATTTTATGTATGTTCTCCTGTTATAGTATCTGTGTGAACTAATAAGAAAGGATAATATAGATGGACAAAGAAATAAAAGACTTAAACAGGGACAGGTCATTCAGAATAGGACCTATCAGACCGCCAAGTGAAGCAAACAGTCTGCTGCTTCAGGTGACGCAGGGCTGTACATGGAACAAATGCAAATTCTGTCAGCTTTACAGGCATACTGGTTTTAAGGCCTACAGCGCGGACAGCATCAAGGCGGATATCGACAACATGGTGTATATAGCAGACAGAATAGAAAGCTACAGGCTCACAGGCGGCGGCTGGGATATTGCAGGGATAAACAGAGAGCTTTCGCAGACAGCGGCAGGAGAGCGCGAGAGCTTTTATATGGTTGCCAACTGGCTTATAAACGGTGACGGCAGCGTGTTTCTTCAGGACGGCAACACAACCGCATTAAGCTCGGGACGGCTTAGCGATGTACTGATATATCTGAAGCAGGCGTTTCCGCAGATTACAAGGATAACCTCATACGGCAGAGCACAGAATCTTGCCAGGGTAAGTGCAGAGGAGTTTGCAGAGCTCAAGGCGGCAGGCCTTGACAGGATACATTCGGGCTTTGAATCAGGTTCGGATGAGGTGCTTAAACTCATAAACAAGGGAGTCACTGCGGCGGAGGAGATTACGGCAGGCAAAAATGTCAAGGCGGGAGGAATTGAGTTTTCCGTATATTTTATGCCCGGCGTAGGCGGCAGAGCCCTTACGGAAAAAAACGCAGCAGGTATGGCAGATGTCATAAATGAGATAAACCCTGACTTCATAAGGATAAGAACCGCGGCAATAAAGCCGCATACGGGACTTTATGAGGATTACCTCAAAGGCGATTTTATTCTCTGTTCGGAGGATGACAAAGTAAGAGAGATAAGAACCGTAATCGAAAAAGCAGACGGCATAGAAACAAGACTTGTCAGCGACCATATAACAAATCTGCTGCAGACTGTAGAGGGGAGCCTCAAAACAGACAAAGACCATATGCTTGAGATCACAGACCGCTATCTTGCCATGCCTGACAGGGACAAAAGGCTTTATCAGGCCGCAAGAAGGACTATGGGTATATTATCTCCTGAGAGTATGGCTTATCTGTCCGAAAGGGACAGAAGCAGGCTTCAGGGCATGACTGATGCGGTTTCTGATCCGTATGAATGGGAAATTGCCATGAACGAGGTTATAAGCAACTATATATGATGTTAACAATAAAGCCTGTGCTTACAGGGTATCCTGCGGATGCTTCAAAAGCACAGGCTT
>CAVJEY010000158.1:0-5278 GCA_963648745.1 Christensenellaceae bacterium Phil1 | reverse complement strand
ATGAGGAGGCTACATAAACCCGGATAAAAAGCAGAGCAGAAACTCTGCCTGAAAATTAAAAAGAATGCAGCGATTAATATTTATGGCGACCTAAAGCAGCGTCTGTTCAAAAACGTTGGAGTTTATGAATGGAATGAGCTGTCTGCTTTCAAATTGTTTGAAATGAACCAAAATTATAGGAATCCAGAAAACATAGTTAAATATTGCAATTTGAAGCTTGGCCTTGAAATGGAAGGACTTGGCATAACAGGAGAAGATATCACCGAAATAAACTCTAATGATGTAACACCTGCAGATTTGTCAAGAGCTATTGATGATACACACACTATTAATGGTGGGAATGTTATAGTAATAGTGAAGAATCGGAATGCTTTTAACAAATTAAAAGAAATGTATATTGGCAATAACATTCTGGCTTATGAAGATAATTTATATGAAAAAATTGTGAATACTAATATTAATGTACTACCTCTAAATGCGGTGATAGGAATGGAATTCACTAATGTAATAGCTTATTCCTATGATATGACCGATTCGCAAAGATATATAGCATATACACGTGCTACTAGAGAGTTAATTGTGGTGGAATAATGTTATTAAAGCTTTTAGTATATGGGGTTAAAGAAAATATATGAATAAATTTTGTAGCCTTGCTTGCAAACGGAATACAATAGCACTATAATGTAAGCAGATAGCATACATTGGGAGGTGATTTGCATGACACAAGCAACAATTACGGCTCGTATTGATTACGATGATAAAATAAGATTTGACCAGTTTTGTTCAAATGTTGGCATTAATACATCGACAGCAATCAATATGTTTGTCAAGGCGGTTCTTCGGGAAGACCGTATTCCTTTTGACATAGTTCAGGTATCCGATCCGTTTTTTTCCGAGACAAACCTTGCACATGTCAGAAAGTCTGTTCAGGAATTGCGAGACGGCAAGGGTACAGTCCATGAACTGATTGAGGTATGTGATGAGTGAGAAGGTTTGGTCGGACGAGGCATGGGAGGATTATCTGTATTGGCAATCTCAAGATAAGAAAACACTGAAAAGAATCAATCTTCTTATCAAAGATATCGAAAGAAACGGCTGCTCTGATGGAATCGGTAAGCCTGAGCCTCTAACCGGTGATTTACAGGGTGAGTACAGTCGTAGAATTGACGATAAAAACCGGCTTGTTTATCATATTGAGAATGGGAGGATTTTTATAGCTCACTGCCGCGGACACTATAGCGATAAATAGCAGCTAAAAGTCAGAGCGAATAAAGCAGATAAAAAATGCAGGATGTTTACAGTCCTGCATTTTTTCCCTGCCATGTATCACGTTTTCTCATTTCATTGTGAATGGTATTAAGTATTGTTCTTTTTTTGTAGCTCCATTCGGGAGCAATCAGTATAGGTCTTGGCGCATCGGCAGACAGCCTGTGCACCGTTATATCATCCGGCACCAGCTCAAGAGCCTTTATAACCAGATCGGCATATTCCTCGATTGATTCAAAAGGCACATAATCATGGTGTGTTTTTTCCATGGTCGAGTTCTTTACAATATTGAGCATATGAAACTTGATCCCAAAAGGCTTCAGTGCCGCCACATATCTGACCGAATCGAGCATATCATCCTTTGTTTCTCCGGGAAGTCCGAATATCAGATGAACAACCGTGCGTATTCCCAAAGCCTCAAGCTTTGCAAATGTTTCCTCAAAGGTTTTGAGGGGGTAGCATCTGTTTATTTCGGAGGCTGTTTTTTCGTGCATGGTCTGAAGTCCCAGCTCCACCCAGAGAAATGTTTTACTGTTAAGCTCTGCAAGCAGCGAAAGCGCCTCGTCTGAAATACAGTCGGGTCTTGTTGCTATGGCAAGTCCCACAACCTTGTCATGGCTGAGAGCATCGTAATATTTTTGCCTGAGTTCCGATACGGGAGCGTAGGTATTGGTATGATTCTGAAAATACGCTATGTACGAGGCTCTGGGCCATTTGTCAGACAGAAGCTTTATCTGCTGACTGATGGTTCCGGCAAAATGCCCTGTGCCGCCTGATGCGCAGAAGGTGCAGCCTCCTGTGCCTTTGGAGCCGTCTCTGTTGGGGCAGGTGAAGCCGCCTTCAAGAGACAGCTTTATGGTTTTTTCACCGAAATATTCCCTGAGATATGCGCCTATTGAGTTCATTCTGTTTTGGTTGAAATTGTTTGCCACCTATATATTCTCTCCCTGAAGTTTTTTGAGTTCCTCATCTTCAAGCTGTCTGTATGCAACCTTGCCCACAAGGGTTGTCGGAAGTGTTTCACGAAACTCTATGTCGTAAGGCATTGCGTATTTTGCAATGTGCTTACGCGCGTAGTCAAACAGCTCGTTTTTGGTTTCCTCGTTTGCAGGAACGCCTTCCTTGAGCATTACAAACACCTTGACCTTCTGCATTTTGTAGCTGTCGGGAACTCCGATAACGCAGCTCATCTGTATTTTTTCGTGGGCGTCAAATATGTTTTCCATCTGAGCGGGATATATATTGTAGCCTGAGGATATAATCATGCGTTTGATACGGCCTCTGAAGTATATGAAGCCGTCCTCGTCCATTTTGCCAAGGTCGCCCGTATAAAGCCATGTAAGTCCGTCGCTGTGTTTTCTGAGTGTATGAGCTGTCTCCTCCGGCATATCGAGATATTTCATCATAACAGAAGGTCCTGCAATCAGTATCTCGCCCTCCTGTCCGAGGGGAAGCTCTCTGTCCGTATCAGGCTCCACTATTTTGTAGCAGGTGTCCGGAAACGGTATGCCTATGCTGCCCTCCTTGTGCAGGGTAGGCGGCGTCAGGCATGAGGCGGTTACGCATTCTGTAGTTCCGTAGCCTTCTCTTATCTGCACTATGGAGTTGTGGCTGTAAAGAAATCCGTCGCATTTTTTCTTCAGCTCCACAGAAAGCGAATCTCCGCCTGAGAATACTCCCTTGAGGCATGACAGATCGGCTTTTTCCATTGACGGTATGCGAAGCAGAGCCTCATAGAGGGTCGGAACTCCGGCTATGAAATTGCATTTGTATCTGGTTATCAGCTTGGCATAGCTTTTGGCTGTGAATCTTGGCACCAGTACGCATCTTCCGCCATGAGAAAGCATTGTGTGTATGCATACTCCAAGACCGAATCCATGAAACAGAGGCATTGCCGCCAGCATTTTATCTCCGGGTCTGAACATCGGATTTGCGGCTATTACCTGCTGGCTCAGCGCGTTGAAATTGATGTTTGAAAGCACTATGCCCTTGGTTTTGCCGGTAGTGCCTCCCGAATAAAGAATTACTGCGGGATCCTCAGCCTTTCGTTTTACTTTGTAGTTCCACGAGCAGGCCTTGCCAAGCTTTGAGAACTGATTCCACTGAATTACCGGAGCGTCCTTTGGTATAGGGGTGATTTTGCGCCCCTCCGTAAGCATATATCCTGTTTTGATGGGCTTGCTGAGCTCATCTTTGATTCTTGCGATAATTATATTTACTATTTTGGTGTTTTCTCTGACTGCCTCGAACTTGTTGTAAAACTGGTCTAAAGTCACGACCACCACGCTTTCGGACATCTGCAGATAAAGCTCTATTTCTTTTTCGGCAGACAGAGGGTGAATCATATTGGCTATGGCTCCTATTGCGTTTGTGGCATACAGCATATATATTGCCTGCGGGCAGTTGGGCATTGCAATGGTTATCCTGTCGCCCTCGCGTATTCCTATTGTTTTGAGCGAACGCGCGCATTTGTTTATCTGTTCAAGCATCTGCTTGTAGGTAGTGTGTCTGCCCATAAAATCAAAGGCTATATTGCCCGGATATTTTCTGGCGATGGCCTCCACCTTTTCATACATGGTGCAGTCATCGTATTCAAGGGTTGCGGGAATAGCGCCTCTGTGTGCCAGCCACGGCATTTTGATGCCTTCGGGTATTGGAAACGTGATTTTCGGTAAAGCTTTTTCTTTGAATGTTTCTTTTTTCATCAGTAGTCTACCTCTTCTTCCAGCGGTAATTCAAGCAGCTGCGGATTTTCAAGAAGTTTTTTGAGCAGTCTGATTGATTTTGAATAGTAGTAGCCGTCGGCAATACGCTCGTCGATTGTGAGTCCCAGCTCTACTGAATCCCTCATGTCATATGAGCCGTCATCCTTGAAAAACGGACGGATTTTTTTCTCGCCCACTATTACAAACAGGGAATTTGTTCCCCAGTTGGTCAGGTGGTGATATCCGCTTTTGAGTTTTATGGAGCCCAGATTTGAAAGTACTGCGGTGCAGTAATAAGGGTCGCTTTCGATAAATGACTTCGGCACATGGCCGTGTATATCAAGCTTTCTTACAATATATACGACAAATCGTACGAGCCAGAACGGAAGCCTGCTTACTATGTCCATGCTTTCGGTGGAGCTGTCGAGTCTGTCGCTTCTGCAGCCGTAGACCTGCTGCCTTATTTTTTCGTGAATTGAGTCAAGGCCGTCACTATCCTCGCCTCTGATTACGGCAAGCGCTTCCGCACCGTTATCTGAGAATTTCTTTTTTACCACAAATGATGCGGTTATTTCGTTTCTTTCGTAAATGCGTTTGTTTGCGATAAAATAGTTCAGCTTGGGACGAAGCTTTACCGTTTTCATTATTGCTGTGACAATTATATGAAAAAGCGTATATTTGAACTCGTCATCACCGCTGTTTTTTTCTTCGAGATATCTGTTTATATTTGTTAAATCTATACATTCTGATATGTAAGCCTCGTTGTCGCATCTGTCAGGATACAAAAGAGGCACTATTATATGCATAGGATCAAGATTCTTAACGAATTTTCCGTCGCGTCTGCCCATAGGTAGGTTCTCCTTGTTTTGTTGTATTGGTCTGCGCCGCTTTGCAGGTCTGCAAATGCGCAAAGACCTTTCTATTATACATTTAACGGGCTTTTTCTTCAATATCTGCAGTGTTTTTTGTGGGAATCTTCATCGAATCTTCATATGAAGCGTTACATATCGGTTTGTGTATTTTCGGTACAGACCGGTTGCCTGAAACCGCCTGAAACGCTGCTTTTCGTATGCTATTGTTTAGAAAATGAAGCTTACAAGGGGTGATGTCTGTAGTACTATGCATCAGGAACAGATAAATGGAAAATGCTTTAAGAATCAGACTGCGCAATACAAACTGACTATGAGTGCGGAGGCCTGGAAGAAATTTTTGCATATTACTGCATAAATTCCTTCTAGAATTCCAGTGACTTCGGATTTAATAAGAAATCGAAAACGCTCATCATTAAAATTCCATTTTCATCATAA
>CAVJEY010000157.1:3540-5460 GCA_963648745.1 Christensenellaceae bacterium Phil1 | reverse complement strand
AAATACAGACATTATAAAGGCAGAGAGTACGAGCTTCTGTTCACTGCCGTTCATTCGGAAACATTAGAGCCTATGGCTGTTTACAGAGCACTTTACGGTGATATGAAAATCTGGGTAAGGCCGCTTGCCATGTGGGATGAGGAAGTATCCACAGAAAACGGCACGGTCAAAAGATTTACATATATGGATTAGAGGTGTGATTATGAAAAAACTGCTTATTGTTGTGGACTATCAGAAAGATTTTGTTGACGGGGCTTTAGGCTTTGACGGTGCTGAGAAATTTGAGAAGCCTATTGCAGACAAAATAACAGAATACAGAAGCAGAGGCGATGAGATAGTGTTTACTTTTGATACGCACGGCAAGGCATACATGACTACGGAAGAAGGCCGCAACCTGCCGGTAATGCACTGCCTTGAGGGAAGCGACGGCTGGCAGCTTTACGGCTGCATAGGAGAGCTGATAGCTCCGGATGATATGTGCTTTACCAAGAACACATTTGGCTCTGTGAAGCTGCTTGAGTATCTGAGAGGCAGGGAGTATGAGAGCATAGAGCTTATTGGTCTTGTGTCAAATATATGTGTGCTTGCAAATGCGGTTATTGCAAAGACAGCACTGCCTGATGTGCCGATTGTTGTTGATTCACTGTGTACAGGTTCGTTTGACAGTGAGCTTAATGAAAAATGCTTTGATGTAATGGAGGGGATTCACATCGGAGTGCTTAACAGAAAGGAGCGGGACAATGCAAAAGGTCAGACTGGTGCCTGATGCGCCGTTTGCAACAAAACTGGATATAGCGGTATACACAGCTGACGGCGGCAGCGAGAAAAAAAGATGCTCCGTTACAGCAGAATTTGCAAGAGGCGATATTGAGGAGCTTCAGAAACAGAACATGGGACTGCATGAGGCGCTTGAGCATTACAGAAGCTGGATATATGATGTCGTAAGGTATCATATACTTGATGAATGGGAGCCTGTTTCGGGGCTTGATGAAACTATGGATATAATACGCGAAAAGATTAAAGATAAATTTTGAATACAGGAGGAAATATGGAACTGGATTACAAGGCAAAAAACGTATACAAAGAAGGAACTGACAGAGAGCAGATAAACAGCTTCTGCGAGGGTTACAAAAGCTTTCTTGACAGATGCAGGACAGAGAGAATGTGTGCTTTTGAGGCGCAAAAAAAGCTTGAGGCAGAAGGCTTTGTCAGATATAACGGGGAAAAATTAAAGGCAGGCGGCAAATACTATGTGATTTACAGAAACAAGGTCACAATGGCTTTTGTTGCAGGCAGACAGGGCATCGAAAACGGCATCAATATCATAGTGTCCCATGTTGACAGCCCGAGACTCGATCTGAAGCCTCATCCGCTGTATGAGGACGGTGATATATGCCTTATTAAGACTCACTATTACGGCGGGGTCAAAAAATATCAGTGGACTGCTATCCCTCTGATGCTTACAGGTGTGATAATAAAAGGCAGCGGGGAGAAGATAGATGTTACCATAGGTGACAGCGAAGATGATCCGGTGTTTTATATAAGCGATCTGCTTCCGCATCTTGCGGCAGACCAGATGGACAGAAAGCTTCGTGAGGGTATTAATGGAGAAGAACTCAACGCCTTTGCGGGAACTGTGCCGGCAGAGGGTGATGAAAAAGAGCCTGTCAGACAGAATATACTTATGCTTTTGAACGAGAAGTATGATATAACCGAAGAAGATCTGATGAGTGCAGAGCTTACGCTTGTGCCTGCACTGAAAGCAAGAGATTCCGGATTTGACAGAAGCCTTGTTGCAGCCTACGGACAGGATGACAAGGTTTGCGCATATACTTCAATGAAAGCGCTGCTGGATACAGAGGCGCCCGAAAAAACAGCGCTGTGCATATGGGCCGACAAAGAGGAAATAGGTTCGATGGG
>CAVJEY010000157.1:0-3257 GCA_963648745.1 Christensenellaceae bacterium Phil1 | reverse complement strand
AACGTTATCTGGCAGATGGGAGAGCTCGGCAAGGTTGACAAGGGCGGCGGAGGCACAGTTGCCCAGTTTATAGCCAACAGAGGCATAGACACAATTGACTGCGGCGTTGCGGTAATATCAATGCACGCCCCTTATGAAATGGTATCAAAGGCAGATGTATATATGGCATACAGAGGTTACAGAGCCTTTTACAAAGCGAAATAAAATATATGGAGAGTGAAAATGGAGAGAGACAAATTTAAGAGCAGGACAGGCTTCATAATTGCCTGCATAGGCTCTGCGGTAGGAATGGGAAACATATGGCTGTTTCCGGCGAGGCTGTCCGAATTCGGCGGAGCGGCATTTCTGATACCGTATTTTATCTGCGTTATAATTCTGGGATTTACAGGTGTAATTGAGGAAATGTCCTTTGGACGCGCCATGAATGCAGGTCCTATGGGAGCATTTGGCAGGGCAACAGAAAAAGCCGGGAAGGGCAGGAAACTCGGAGAGGCGTTTTCTCTTGTGCCTGTTATAACGAGCCTGTGCCTTGCGATAGGATACTCTGTGGTTGTTGCATGGATAATCAGATATTTCATAGGAGCGATTACGGGCACAGCATTTAATATGGCGGATGTTGATGAATTCAGCGCAGCCTTCGGACAGGCAGCGGCGCCTTTTGGAAGTGTGGGCTGGCATATGCTTGCGCTGGGACTGACATTTGCAGTGATGGTTTTTGGCATAGCCTCAGGAATAGAAAGAATGAACAAAGTGATGATGCCGCTGTTCTTTGTCATGTTTATAGGTCTTGCAATTTACATATCAACATTGCCGGGAGCATCAGAAGGGTACAGGTATCTTACTCATCCCGACTGGTCAAAGCTTCTTGACGGGAAAATATGGGTCTATGCTCTGGGTCAGGCTTTTTTTTCACTGTCGCTTGCAGGTTCGGGAACGCTGGTGTACGGTTCCTATCTGGGCAGGGATGTGGATGTTAAATTCAGCGCAAAGAATGTTGCGCTGTGGGATACTGCTGCAGCGCTGATAGCAGGGCTGACTATAATTCCGGCTATGGCAACAGCCGGACAGGCGCTTACTTCGGGAGGACCGGGACTTATGTTCATATTCCTGCCGAATGTGTTTTCACAGATGCCGGGAGGCCGCATTGTAATGATAATATTCTTCCTTGCAGTATTTTTTGCAGGTATCACATCCCTTGTAAACTTATTTGAAACACCTGTTGAAGCGCTTCAGACAAAATTTGCTTTTTCAAGAAAAAAGGCTGTGGCGGCTGTAGCGGTTATAGCTGTGGCTGTCGGAGTATGCATAGAAGGTACGGTTTCGGGATGGATGGATATATGGTCAATATATTTCTGTCCGCTTGGCGCGCTGCTTGCGGGTATAATGTTTTTCTGGGTATGCGGCAGAGACTTCGTAAACGAGCAGGTGAGTCTCGGCGCCGGAAAACCTGTGGGCAAATGGTTTTATCCTGCGGGCAAATATGTGTTCTGCGGTCTTACAATAATAGTTCTTCTGTTTGGAACACTTCTTGGAGGCATAGGTTAAAAAATGGTTTTACTTACAGGTGAGCATATCGCAAAGAGCTATACCGAGAAGCCTCTTCTTCGCGATATTAATATAAGTATACACGAAAATGACAAAACAGGACTTGTTGGAGTTAACGGGAGCGGCAAATCGACGCTCCTTAAAATTATAGCGGGAGAGACAGAGCCGGAGGGCGGCACGATTATACGGAACAATCAGCTTAAACCTGCCTATCTTGCGCAGAATCCGGAGTATGACAGGGAGCTTACGATAATTGAGCAGGCCATGGCCTATGCAGGCGCGGATATTCCTGAATATATGTGCAGATCGATGCTCAACAGAGTGGGAATGACAGAGCATGACAAAAAGATGTCCGATCTTTCCGGAGGGGAGAGAAAACGCGTGGCGCTTGCCGCCGTAATGGTTAAGGACTCCAACCTGCTTATACTTGATGAGCCTACAAATCATATGGATAATGACATAATCGAGTGGCTTGAGGAGCAGCTTATACTCTACAAAGGCGCTGTGTTTATGATAACACATGACAGATATTTTCTTGAGAGGGTTACGGATAAAATATGTGAAATCGAAAACGGCAGGCTGGTTACCTATGAGGGCAATTACGACAGATATCTGCAGATGAAATCTGAGCGTCAGGAAATGGCGCTTGCCAGCGAGAGAAAAAGAGCTGCCATATACAAAAAGGAACTCAGATGGATAAGATGGTCTGCTCCTGCAAGGACAACTAAAGCCAGGGGCAGAATAGAGAGATTCAGACAGCTTGAGGAAAGCAGGCTTGAAATAGAGGATCCGCATCTTGAAATCGGGACATCAAGCTCACGCCTCGGCAAAAAGATAATTGAACTCAAAAACATAACCAAAGGCTACGGTGACAGGGTGCTTATCAGAGATTTTTCGTATATGGTTCTGAGAAACGACCGCATAGGCATTGTGGGACCAAACGGCTGCGGCAAAACAACGCTGCTCCGCCTTATAACGGGGCAGGAGATGCCGGATGAGGGCAGCATAGAAATCGGAGAAACCGTAAAAATCGGGTATTTTTCACAGGAAAGCACGCCGCTTGACCCCGAAAAGAGAATTATAAAATACATAGAGGAAATCTCGGACAATGTTAAAACAGGTGACGGGTATCTCTCGGCATCTCAGATGCTTGAAAGATTTCTGTTCCCTCCGCATATGCACAGCGTACAGATAGGCAGGCTTTCGGGAGGAGAAAAACGAAGGCTGTATCTTCTGAGCATACTGATGCAGGCACCGAATGTGCTGATCTTTGACGAGCCTACCAATGACCTTGATATAGACACGCTGACGGTTCTGGAGGATTATCTTGATGAATTTCCGGGAGCTGTTATCATAGTATCACATGACAGATATTTTCTTGACAGGCTTGCAATAAGGACATTCGGCTTTGAAGAGGACGGAAACATAAAACACTATATCGGCGGATACAGCAGCTATGCAAACGACAGAGAAAAAAGGCAGGCAGAGGCAGACAGCAGAAAAAACAGAGACGAGGCGGGTCGTTCACCAAAAGATGACGGCAGAAATCAAAAGCCAAAGAAGCTCAGATTTTCATACAAAGAACAGCGGGAATATGAAACCATAGAGGAGGATATAGACCGGATTGAAGGTAAAATCAGAGAGACAGAGGCGGAAATGCTTAAATATTCTTCGGATTTTGAAAAGCTGTCTGTATTATCAGAACAAAAAAA
>CAVJEY010000156.1:3799-5523 GCA_963648745.1 Christensenellaceae bacterium Phil1 | reverse complement strand
GCAGATACCGCCGCCCTGATATACTGCGCTGCCGTTTCTGATGCTTCCCGAATTCATCTTCAGAGTGCCTGCATTGTATATGCCGCCGCCGTAGCTGCTCTCATTTTCTGAAATATCTCCTGAATCTATTGTTAAGGTGCCTGCATTATATATGCCGCCGCCTTTGCCTGCTCCAAGGCCCTTTGTCGAGGAATTTCTGATGATTCCGCCATCAATCACTGCAGTGCCCTCGTTGTACACGCCCGCGCCTTTGAGGCTGAAGCCGTTTTCGATGACGCCGCCTGTATTAAGACTCAGTTTTCCTCCTTTTTCAACGTATACCACTCTGCTGCCCCTGCCTGCATCGGCAGTTATATCCTCAAGCGCAAGGCTTCCGCTTACATCAAACATTCCCTTAGATGCAACGCCCAGCCTGTCTCCTTCAAGAACAACGTTATCTTCTTCACCTTTTATTGTTACGTTTTTGCCTGACGGAACAGTTATTGCAGAAGAAATTCCGAAACTCTCGTACACATAGACTGTTCCTCCTTCGGAAACTGCTTTTTGCAGTTCTTTCTCATTTCTGACTATTACGGAATTGCTGCTGTCTGTTATATTGAATTCAAGCTGTAGGCTTCCCTGATAATTTCCTTTTCCTGATATGTATGCTTTTCCTGTGCCTTTTTCAATATTATCACTGAAGCTGACACTGTAATCCCTGCCTTCCTCAAGCTTTGCCTTTCCGTTATATATTTTTATCTGTGGTCTTACTTCTTTTCCTGTGTAGAGTTTATCTCTGAGAGGCAACACTTCAAGCTGCGCTATATCAGCCTTTTTAATTTCATACGTTTTAGTTGTTTTGCCTGCGTAGTTTCCGTTTCCATAGATAACAAGCTTTGCTTTTCCCACGTTTATGCAGGACTGGTATGAAACAATATAATCTCTGCCTTCTTTGAGGGCTGTTCCTCCCAGACTTACTTTCACATCAGGAGTTATTCTTTTACCTGTATATTCATAAGAGGATTTGTATTCCACATCAGCAGAAGAAACCGATTTACCGCTGTGCGTACTTCCCTTATAGTAAAGTCTTCCGTCTTTGTTTAATGAAAAATATTTTTCTTCTTTGTTAGTTAAAAAATGTTTTGCATCATCAGGTGTCAGCGTATAGTTTCCGTAACCGTCACCTGCAATATGCCCCTTGCTGAAAACAGCAGTATTGATTAACACCTTAGAGGATGCTTTCATTTCGCCTGTTACTGAAATTCTACCCTCCTTCGGTAAATACACATTGTCTTTCTTTCCCGATTTAACTGTATTTCCGTAAATTTTTGCTTTGCCTGAAACTTTAAAAGTTCCTACGCCTCTGTATGTGGCAAGGGTACTGTCAAGAAATATGCTGCCGTCAGTATAGCGGTTGTTAAAATAGACGCCGCCGCCGTTGTTTCCGGCTTTGTTTCCTGTAATGCTGCCTCCTGCCGCATTAAAAGTTCCTCCGGTATATCCGCCCGAAACGCTGACTCCTCCGCCGCTTCCGGCTATTCCCGCAAGTTTTTTGTTCGTACCGGCACTGTTGCCCCTGATAGTACCACCCTTCATATTAAAGGTACCGCAAACCATAACACCTCCGCCCTGTCCCAGATAGCTTTCGGCTGTATTTGTTGTGAGTTTTGTTATTGATCTGTTGCCTGTGATACTGCCGCCTGTCATATTCAGCACACTATTGGTGCCGTTAAGACATATGCCGC
>CAVJEY010000156.1:0-3789 GCA_963648745.1 Christensenellaceae bacterium Phil1 | reverse complement strand
GTAAAGAGCCTGCATACTTCCTGAAACGTGTTCATTTATGCCGGTTACTTTCTCTTTTTCACCATCGGATATATTGTTTGAAATTTTTCCACCTTTAAAGTTGAAGGTGCAACTGTTGTCTACGTTCACACCGCCGCCCATTATGTTGGTCTTGTTGCCTGTGATACTGCCGCCCTTCATAGTTATTGCATTATTGGCAAGCTGGATTCCTCCGCCGCCTCCTTTTGCAACGTTGTTGCTGATTTTTCCGCCGTTTATAGTGACTTTACCGTTCACTGCCGCAGCATACAGCCCTCCGCCATAGCTGAAAAAGCTGTAGTTTCTTTTTGTTTTATCTATATTACTGTGTATGCTTCCTCCGTTCATTGTAAATGTGCAGTATGACCCTACAAACACTCCTATACCGTTTACATATCCGTAACCGCCTGTAGTAGTATTACCTTTTATCTCAGAGCCTTTATTCATAATAAATGTTCCACCCTGCTGATTTACACTGCCGCTTTTTACGTTTACTCCGGCACCGTTATATACAGGGACATCTCCGAGGGCTCCGCCTGTAACCACAGCTTTATTGTTAAGTTTAAGGCATCCCCCGTTCAGAACCGTAACTGTCCTCATTTTTCTGTTTGCATCAAGAGTAAGTCTGCTGACAGTAAGATTTCCCGCAACCATAAACATTGCATTGGTTTCCGATTTCTGGTCTTCTGTCTTTTTCTTTGACGCTATATAGATTTTTTCTTTTCCGCTCTTACCTTTGAGCTCTATATATTTGCCCGCAGGAACTGTTATTTTTCTGGTAAGTTTTATGTTTTTGCCGACAATAATAACCGCAGGTTTTTTGGCGCTTGTCTTCACATTATTAAGTGCAGATATAAGCTGTGACTGTGAGGATACGCTTTTAGTATTTGATGCTGCGTATACTGTTTCTGCCGGCATTGTAAACACTGCGGCAATTATCAGAGCCAGAGCTATGCTTAATACTTTTTTCAATATACCAGTTTTCATTGTTTTCCTCCCTCGTATAATATCTTTAGATACATAAATGTACCTTGATAACTTAATAAATTTTGTTCAATAGGCTTAGTTAAGCCCATGATATAATTGTCTTAGTGTCAATCAGGTAATAGTTCTTTTTCTCCTTGTTGAACCAGTATCGGTTGCTTCATGGATAGTCTGTTCCCCTGACATGGAAGTTAGCTTCAAACCGGCTGGCTGTTTGCTTAAGTATATGGACAACCATTTGGCAGTATGGTTTTCGCATCTGTCCATCTTAAGCCGGATTCTTATATGCGAGGGTGTTGATGCTCCATGATCATGGGTTTTACCAAGCCGATTGAACACTTTAATCTGCAACGAAAGGAGGTGATTGCAATGAACACACTTTACGTCGGTATTGATGTAAGCAGCAAATCCAATGTCGTTTACTTAATGCTCCCTAATGGTGATAAGCACAGTAACTTTTCTGTTGCCAACTCACGTGATGGCTCTGCCCAGCTGGTAAAAAGAATCCTTTCTGCTTTAACTTCACATTCCCTTGATACTGTTCTCATAGGCCTTGAAGCAACCAATGTCTATGGTGACAACCTGGTGTATTTTTTAAGAGAAGATGCCACTCTGGCACAGTTTAACAGAAAGATTCATGTCCTTAATCCTAAGCAGGTCCGGCGATTTCATGACACCTATAATGACCTGCCTAAAAATGATTATGTGGACTCTTTTGTTATTGCTGACTGCCTGCGCTTTGGTAGAATCAACAAAGAGGTATATATGGGAGACTATCGCTACAAGGCTCTCAAAAACCTCACACGGGCACGTTACTTCGCTGTTCAGAACCTCACTAAAGAAAAGCAAAGGTTTATGAACGTGCTGTTCAAGAAGTATTCTACTATGACTCAGGAAAAGGTATTCAGCAATACCTTCAGCACTACCGCCCTTGCTATCTACGATGAATTTGAATCTGCAGAAGCACTGGCAAATATGGACTTACATGAGCTTACCGCTTTCATCATCAGAAAAGGGAAAAACCGCTTTCCTGACCCTGATGCAGTAGCTAAAGCCATTCAGAAAGCTGCCCGCAGTTCTTACCGTTTACCTAAAACGGTCAATGACTCTGTAAATCAGGTGCTTTCCATATCCATAACCTCAATGAAGGCATTGGAATCTCAAATCAAAGAGTTCGATAAAGCTATCAAAGCCCAGATGGAACTCTTACCGAATGTATTGATATCCATTCCGGGTATCGGACCCGTATATTCAGCCGGAATCATGGCTGAAATCGGCGATATCAATCGTTTCGAAAATCAGGCTGCACTTGCAAAATATGCAGGCCTTGCCTGGAAAAAACATCAGTCAGGTGGATTTGAAGCCGAAGTTACAAGGCTCATTCCGTCCGGCAACCGATATTTAAAATATTATCTGTGTGAAGCCGCATTCTCTCTTGTAAGATGCGACAAGGAATACAGCGACTTCTACCACCTTAAATACAAAGAGGTGAACAGATGCCAACACAAACGTGCACTCGCATTAACTGCCCGTAAATTTGTACGGTTAGTCTTTCGACTGCTGAAAGACAATCGTTTATATACTCCGGCAAAGTAGATAAGCCAATCTGCTTGCTGATGAACTGCGCCCTGCTCATTTTGAAAAAATATGGTCGACAGGGCTTGGGTGGGTATTTTTTGTCTTCGCGGATTATATCAAAAAGAAATGGATTTTTTATCTGATTCATCTTGACATATCACCGCTGGACTATCTGCCCGATAAAATTGAACTTATCTGACTGTCACTCAGACTATATCCGTAAAAGCTGCTGTAAAAATCAGATATTGATTTTCTTACGTCCGATTCCGTATATTTATTGTTAAACTGCCATGATGCCCACTTCATTTCGAGTATGCTTTCAACAGAACCATCGGCCCAACTGCACACTCCGTACGGATTTACAAGCACCTTGTACTTACTGCTTCTGACATATGATATTACCAGATTTCCATCTATAATTCTGCCGTAATCCGTAATACTTCCCTGTGTCACACGTCCCGTATATCTCCACATATCGGAATTCTCGATGCTGCGTTTTATACTCTTATCCGCAGCTATTATTTTTGTAAACCTTTCATCGCCAAGACCTTCGTCAATTGAGTCTTCTCCGGCATAGGCTCTGACGAAACTTTCCGCCTTATCAGGGTAAATACCGGAACTTCCGCCTGCGGATGCCTCATAATTGTTAATATTAAATGGTATTGCATAATATGATCGTCTTGATGAGTTCGTAAATCTTGCGCCGTTGTTGCATATCCCCGACATACTCAGCAGATAGCTCAGAGGGCTGTTTCCGTATCCTGATGGTGCAACTGCAATCCCTGTCGCGGAATAAATCGTCGAGCTGGAGCTGCTGAGTGTAAATTTATCCTCTGCCCAGTCTGAGATATACAAAGTATATCTGCCTTTTGAGGCATTGCTGCTCTGAGATGAACCGTCCTTAAAGCTTTTGCCGTTCCAGTTGAATACACCGGTTTTACCCGACACTTCTTTGATCGTTGATTTACAGTAATCCTTATATTTGTCAGCTTTTTGGGCTGCTTCATCTGTCCCTATCACAGAAGCGATTGCCGACACCGCCGCATTTATGTTGTCTGTTGAGTTCATAGGCGGTATCACTATATATGCTATTTTTTTCTCCTTTAGCTTTGAGATCTGACTGCCGCTAAAACTTCCTGCTCCGCTTATTTCAAGACACGCGTCAGGCTTTATTTCCAGCAATCTGTTAAAATCAGTGTCCGACATAGG
>CAVJEY010000155.1:0-5571 GCA_963648745.1 Christensenellaceae bacterium Phil1 | reverse complement strand
TATTCTTTTGAGTATGTATTCCTGTTCTTCAAGCATGGAGTATTCGTTCACTCTCCTGCCAAGATGAAGATCAGATAAATGTATCAGCTTCATAACCGTCTCCTTTTATTCTCTGTACAAAACATCACCTTAATCCGGTTCTTTATCCAGCCCGCTGCAATTGTCTCATCCTTAACCCGGCGCCGCCTCAGGCCCTCCTTGAATATTTAATATGAGCCGTTGTTAAGTCTGCGCTCAAGCTCATTTTTCAGGTGTTTAATCTCACCGTCAGTCAGATCACCTGCATCAATAGTAACCGAGGTCTCGCCTCTTCTTGCTGCATCAAGACATTCCTCGACTTTGTTTTCAACTGCAGTGTAGCGGTATTCCGCAAAATCCATAAGTTCATCTTCAAACATCACTTGCCTCCTTCTATAATTTCTATATATGGCCGGAAAAGACCTCTCTGGCACATCAGGCATATCATCTCCTGCAGAAATAGCAGAATTATTTCAAAACAAAAACTCCATGACCAAGCTCTTTGCTCTGTCCTGAAGTTTTACTCAAACATTGTTCATAATCGCACCCTCTTGTAAACATAATATGTCTGCTGCATCTGTTATACATTGTTCAGACAATCTGACAGCAACATTTTACCCCACCGGCACACATCAGTGTGCACTTACTGATATCTGCCGGTACTGAATTCCTGCGGTTAATATACCACATTCAGTGTCCGTTTTTTGGTACACGGCATCCGGTCAGCCGGCACATCATATAATCTGCTTCTTTTCACGCCCTTTACTAATCTTACCATTCTTCCATGTCAGGATACTGTTCAATTTCTCCTTTTTGTTTCACAATACGGGGTTCTGCTATATCCTCCATCCGTGATATTTTTTCTACAGTAATGGCAAACTGCCAGTCATCACCAAAGTCATAGTGCAGCAGGAATTTCTGTTTTTCCTGAAGCTCCAGCCTGTCAATCTTTATTTTCGTTGAAGGTCCTCCAGACATGGGTGATGACTGATAACTGTATTCACTGTACATCCGATTGTCCATGCAAAACTCGTACAGATGCTCGTCCATAAAGTCAAATGATTCCAGAATTATACTGCACAAATCATCCAGTGTTGCATTACCTGATATCTCAATCTTTCTGTACACTTCACGCCCTCTGCCAGCGGGATACACTTTTAACAGATATGCATTGTTCATCTTCAATCCTCCTTAATCCGGTAATTTCCCGATAAAGGTATCACTCCTTAAAACACACCTCTTCAAGAATCCTTGCGGCATCCTTAACACAGTCAGGACAGCTCTTTAAGATCTTACCTGTATCAATGCCCTTTATCTCCTTGCAGGTAAGAGAACCTGTCTCCTCTAAAAATCTGCCGCTGATCTCTTTGCTCACCTTGTATGTGGCTCCCTTGCTTACGGGCTTGTCCAGATCTCCGCAGCTGTTAAGCATACCCGCTATGGCACAGGCTCCTGTAACAGCACCGCAGGTACCGTTCATGCCGCCCATACCAAGCCCCATGGCTTCTGTAACCCTGAACATGGTCTTTTCATCAATCCCTGCCAGATCACAATATGCACACGCCACTGCCTGCGCACAGTTATATCCTTTTTTGTGGTTCTCCGCTGCTTTGTTTACTCTTGATTCCATTGTATCAGTTCCTTTCTTCTGTTAATTCTCAATACTGCTGTAGTACTCTTTCAGATCCTCTTTCATCTGATTTCGTATTCTGTCAAAATCCTCTCTGCTCAGGCTGTTAAAAAGTGCTGTGTTCATTGCAAGCTTGCCAAGATCCTTAGAATAATACATAAATCTTTTTCTCTCGAATTTCTCGAACGGGTTTGCAAGCATATTCTTTTTTACGGCTTTCCTGTCACTGAGATACTCGTATGTATAAGGGCATGAGGCTCTGTCTGCCGCAAGTCCTCTGTCAAGCCTGTCTCTGTAAAACGCAATGTAGCTGTCAAGCACTTTGTCTATTTCAGCCTCACCGATGCTGTTAAGATTGTCGATCAGTGAAAGCATAAACGGCATCTTGTATGATAAAGTATAATCTCTTTCGTGAAGGAAGTCAAAGAAATCCCGATATACTGTAGTGTCATCATGCACAGGAATATCGAGTTTCCTGCGTATCAAAGCCGCATCTTCCGGGCTGAAAAGATATATGCTTCTGCTTCCGAAAGGCAGTGCTGCCGTAGGCATGATTTTTTTCTTTTTAATCCACGAGTTTACCGTACCTGTACTTACAAACAGCTCTCTTGCCAGCTGTTCGGCGCTGAGATAATCTCCGTATTTGTCCTCAAAGCTGTCTATGTCTATTTCGGTGATTTTGTTTACATATTCGTGTATTCCGTCAATTTCAATCAGCTCTCCCTGTGTGAAGCTTCTTTTTGTAATCGGTGCAAACGGCACATAGAGAGCGTTCTGAAATATTGAGTGCATGGAGCATGGCTTTACCATCGCTCCGTATTCATCCACCACATCTATAATATATACGTCTGATTTTGTTTCTGTTTTGCGCAAACCTCTGCCTATCTGCTGCATATAGAGCACTCTTGAAAGAGTCGGTCTTGCCATTACTATTATGCCAAGTTCAGGGTAATCCCATCCCTCTGATATCATGCTGCAGGCGCACAGGAATCTTATCTTTCTGTCCTTGAAATCAGACATTATCTGCTCTGTGTTTTTTTCTTTGCTTGAGTAGGCTGCCGCGCTTATTCCCCTTTTTTTAAGAATCCTTGCCATCTCTCTTGTATGCTCGGTATTGACACAGAATACAAGGCCCTGCTTATTCCCTGCCTCACCGTCTTTGAAATATTTTTCAACAACATCGGCTATGAGTTCGTTTCTTGACACCACCCTTATATTCTTCTCAAGATCCGCATTGACATATTCTCTGCCGTTTATTCTGACGCTGCTCAAATCTATGTTCGATTCGACTCTGTAGACTCTCGCCTGCGCAATTATTCCCTGCTCCATTGCGTTCTGGAGCGAAAGTCCGGTTTTGTATGAACCGAATATGCTCTCCAGCTTTTTGCGGTCGGGTCTCTGATCTGTGGCAGTAATTCCTATCATAAATTCAGGGGTAAAATACTGTATGACGCGCTTTAATACGGGAGCTACTGCATGATGAGCCTCGTCTATCACGATATAGTCATAAAATTCATTGCTGAAGCAGCCATAGTTCCTTGACATATATGCAAATGTAACCACGTCTGTACAGTCCCGATATTCCGGCAGAGAAGCTGCTATACGCTCTTTCCAGTCATTAACTATATTAACGTTAGGTGCCATCACAAGTGCCCTGAACGAATCCCGGCTCTGTGCAAAGATTTTAATATCTTCCTCAATTATTTTTGATTTGCCGCTTGCAGTAGGAAGCACAACAAGGAATGCTTTTTTGCCCTGCTCCCGTGAAGCTGCTATCTCTTCAAGACAGTTCTCCTGATGCTCATACAGGGCAACCTCTCTGGCTGCTGTAAGACCTCCCGCTTCAAAGCTGTCACAGCTGCCGCCTATAAAGGTTCGTATGTCATCTTCCATTTTCTCTTTGAACCGGCAGTCTTCTGTGGAAAACCTGTACAGCCTGATATTCCACTTTGTGCAAAGGTTCTGTTTGTCAAGCTGTTTTCGGTATCTTGCCTCCCCTATAATCTGCGGGTGATGATAGGTGACACCGTTTTCCTCCACCGCTATATTACCCGAATCTGTGCTGATATAGTAATCGAGGAAATAGTTGTTGCCCTCAAAATCAGATATTCCGTATTCCCTGTTCAGGTACTTAATGCTGTCAGCTCCATATACGGCTGTAAAGCTGTCCTCAAACAGCATTTCAAGAGGCGAGGGCTCAGCAATGTCACCTCTGTCAGGTGCTTTGGCATCAAAACCCGCATCATCATACTGATGCCCCTCATAAATAATATTCTGCCTTATATCCTCTGCCAGAAATCTGTACACCCTGTCATAGGCTTTCATATATGCGTTCTGTTTTTCGGTAATCAGAGAATAAGGAAAAGCAGCCTTATCATCATTCACTCTGCATATATCATAGTCAACAATAACGGCTGTACCTTCCTTAACATAATATTCACTTTTACCTCCATTTGGATAAAAACAGCTCTCAGCCAGCTCATATCCCCTGTTTTTCAGATTCTCCATAATCAGTCTCTTTTATCTTTAACAGCTATAACGTTGAACCATTTTTCATTTTCACGACCTGCTCTGACATCACCTGTAATCCATATCTTCTCGGTTACAAGCTCCCTGTTAAGGTTCATTAATTCATTCCATCTTCTTTCGTTCATATCGGTATAGTATCTGCCGTTTCTCTCCCCTTCAAAATCCCCATACTTAAAAGAAGCATAGAAAACACCACCTTGTTTAAGGGCCTTGACTATCCTGTCTATCACACCTGGAAGTTCACTGTATTTAAGATGAAGTATGCTGGCACAGGCCCACACTCCATCATATCTGTCATTCTCATCAAGTTCCTGAAAAAGCATATGCTTTACCGGTATGCCAAGATATTCTGATGCGGCTTTGCAAAGCATCTCAGACCCATCCGCCGGAGTTACATTGTGCCCCATTTTCATAAACAACATAGAGTCACGGCCGGAGCCGCAGCCCAAATCTAAAATGTCTGAACAAGGTGACAGATATGCTATAAATTCCTTCTGTATATCGCTGAATTCAACATTTTTAGTATCACAGATAAACAAGTCAGCATTGTTATTGTAGTAGTCTAATGTAGTCATTTGACACCCATAATCTTTCACAAAATATTCACACTCATTATACCCCTAAATACTAAAATATTCAAGTTTTCACCCTCATTGTTCCAGTTATTTTCCTATCCCTTACAGGTCAAAAAACTCATTAAGTATAAACAGATCAAACAAATTCTCATCATCCTGCTCTCTCTTTGCCTCTGCCTCATCCTGAATCTCTGCATTAATCAGGATATTATCCTCACAAGTCCCTCTCTTATCATCATATTCACACATAACAGCCTCCTCATTACCCGGGCAATATTATCCCTGCCTCTCTGCGTGACATTATGTTACAATTTCCGGCATTCCCTTCATTGTTCAGGAAGTTTACATCCTGCTACTCTCCCATCACCCTGTCTGTTCTGCCTGCTGTAAATATAATATCATGATTAATGTACTAAAAAAGGTGCATCATAAAACACACCTTAATCCCGATTTTTACTTATTGCTGCTTCCCCTCTCTATTATAAAAAGCGTGTTCCCCTGCACGCTTTTTACACCTTGTTCCTACTTTTTAAATATGCTGCACATTTCAAACCTAAAAACCTATACTAAAGCTTCTATTTCTTCCATACTTAGCCCTGTGTACTTTGCAATCTTCTCCACCGGCTCGTTGTCAGCCTTCATGGCCCTCGCCATTTCCTGCGCTTTGAGATCAAGTCCCTGTTCAATTCCCTGTTCAATTCCCTGTTCAATTCCCTGTTCAAGTCCCTGTTCAAGTCCCTGTTCAAGTCCCTGTTCAAGTCCCTGTTCAAGTCCCTGTTCAAGTCCCTGTTCAAGTCCCTGTTCAAGTCCCTGTTTTTT
>CAVJEY010000154.1:0-5659 GCA_963648745.1 Christensenellaceae bacterium Phil1 | reverse complement strand
GACAGCAGTATTTTTTTTACCTGATTTGCGTCAAGCTGCGGGTAGGCGCTGTAAAGACACGCAGCCGCGCCCGATACGACAGGCGCAGACATTGATGTGCCGCTCTGAATTTTTGTGGCGGTTTTGCCGGGAGACAGAGAGCATATATCCTCACCGTATGCAACCAGGTCGGGTTTTATGTATGCGCCGGCAGGTCCCCTGCCGGAAAACTCCGATACTCCGGTTTTGCCGCAGCAGCCTGCGGTTATCACATAGGGAGAACTTCCGGGACTCGATATTGTTCCCGGTGCGGGACCGCTGTTTCCGCCTGCGGCAACCACTGTGATTCCTTTTTTGTAAAGGGCACCCGCCAGGACCGCTGTTTCCGCCTGCTGCAACCACTGTGATTCCTTTTTTGTAAAGAGCGCCGGCTCCCAGATGGAGAGGATCCATGCCGCGGATACCGCCGGAGGCCATACCCAGAGAAAGATTTGCAACCCGTATGCTGTATTTGCGGTGGTTATCGCATATCCACTGCATTGCGGCAAGTATATCGGACACATTGCCGCTTCCGTCCGCATCCAGCACTTTCAGAGAAACTATGCAGGCTTCGGGCGCAATGCCTGCAGGCGCTCCCGAAAAACCGTTGCCGGCGGCTATGCCCGATACGTGAGTCCCATGTCCGTCATCATCATAGGGCATGGCTCTGCCGTTTACAAAATCCCTGAAAACAGTCAGCCTGTTATACGGCTTTATAATATCGTAGTGAGGGTGAGTGCCGGTATCAAGCACAGCTATGGACACGCCTCTGCCTGAAGCACCATGGGATTTATCCGGTATGCAGGCCATGCCTGAGGCAGGCGTATCGAATTTTGTCACCTTCATATCCTCGGCGGCAGCCGTAATGCCTCGCAGCTTCAGTACGGCGGCGGTGTTTTCCTCCGGCACGTCAATGCACAGAGCATTTATAAAAGGCAGCTCATATCTGATGCGTCCGTATGATTTTTCCACACATTCTCTCATAAGCTCACCTGAATTTCTGCAGCATATTATATATGATTTCATTGTCATCCCTCCCGGCAAGATATTGTATAGTATGCATAAACCCGGGGCAGTGTTAATATATTTATCCAAAGGAGATGGCACGATGGAGAACCACAGCATTTTTATAGAAGAAAGAAAAAAGATGACCGTAACGGGAGTCACCGATGTTGACGGATTCAACGAGGAGCTTGTCAAAATCACACTCAAAGAAAAAAGGCTTACGGTAAGAGGCAGAAATATGCATATTGAAAACCTTGATACGGCAGGTGAAAAGCTTACTCTCACAGGCGAAATAGATTCTGTTGAATATACGGCTGCGGCAGGCGAAAAAAGCCTTATAAGAAAGATACTGAAATGAGCAGCCTGATACAATCACAGATTTTTCACATAATCATTATGTGCTGCTCAGGAATACTGTTTATGATAATATGGGAGACAGCTTCATGGTGCGGGCATATCATGAGGACCGGCAGGATTTCAAGAGCTTTTTTTGAAATCATATTATGGATATTCCAGAGCTTTACCGCAGCTGCATTTCTTTATTACTGCGCATACGGCAAAGTCAGCATTCACAGCTTCTGCGGTTTTGCAGCGGGGGCTGTATTGTGGAAAACATATTTTTGTGGTACAATATATGATGCATTAAATCGGGTAAAACAGATATTGAGAGGATAACATGGGAAAAAGCAGAAGCAGAAGCCGGGAATTTTACCGCAACAATGAAGTAATAGATTTTGATGAGGCCAGAGAAAAACGCAGGAGAGCCAGAGTCGAAAAAGCAGAGAGAGTTTATCAGGCTCAAAAATCAGCTCCATCACGGCGCAGGGCTGCAAAGCACAGAAGAAGGCTTCTGATTTATGCTGCAGTAATAATACTTGTGATTGCAGCGGTATCTGTTTCGGCAATTGAGATTATATCCCTCGAAAACGAAAAAGCCCGGCTTGAGGCGGAGCAGGCAGAGCTTCAGAATGAGCTTGAAGCGGCCAAAGACGAACTTGCAAACACGGACGACCCCGACTATATAGAGCAGCAGGTAAGAGAGAAGCTCAATATGGTATATCCGGGAGAAATACTGTATGTATCACCTGATGAGGAAAACAAAATAGATGATGAAGATAAATGAAGTAATTGTAGTTGAAGGCAGAGACGACACCTGTGCAGTCAAAAGAGCGGTTGATGCCGAAACCATCGAAACACACGGCTATGGTATTACAGCGGCGACATGGCGGCTTATAGACAGAGCCTACGGCACCTGCGGGATTATAGTGTTTACCGATCCGGACAGCGCAGGCGAGAGAATCCGCAAAAAACTTATGGCAAAATACCCGGACGCCAAAGAGGCTTTTCTTACACGCAAAGAAGCCTCAAAGGACGGAGATATAGGCATAGAGAACGCGCGGCCTGAAGATATAGAGGCGGCGCTCCTTAAAGTGTGCTGCGCATCGGCATCAGAAGGCGGAGATACCTTTAATATGTCAGATATGATCGAAAACGGTCTTACCGGCGAGGGCTCCAAAGAAAAAAGACAGGCCCTCGGCAGGATACTGGGCATAGGCTACGGCAATACGGGAGCTTTTTTGCGCAAGCTGAACCGTTACGGAATTACAAGGGAACAGTTTTTTAGAGGATTAAACAATGAAACTATATTCGGCACAGACAATAAACGAAATCAGGGACAGGCATAATTTCAGACTGTCAAAATCACTGGGACAGAATTTCCTTACAGACAAGAATATAATAGACGAGATTATACAGAGCTCCGGCATATCATCAAATGACCTTGTCATAGAGATAGGCCCGGGGATAGGTGTGCTTACCAGAGAAGCCCTCGAAACAGCAGGCAGAGTTATTGCAATAGAGCTGGATCAGAGGCTGATTCCGATACTTGAGGAAACACTGGCCGGCTATGACAATCTTGAAATAATAAACGCGGACATACTCAAAACAGACCTCAAAGCGATAATAGAGGCAAACAAAGGGTATGATGCCGTCAGAATAATAGGCAATCTGCCGTACTACATCACAACCCCGATTATTATGAAGATATTAGAGGAGGGTGTGCCGGCGGATTCTGTAACGGTAATGATGCAAAAAGAAGTCGCAGACAGAATCAAAGCCCCCGTAGGAAGCAAAAACGCGGGAGCGATTACTGCCGCTGTGCAGTTTTACTGCAATGTCACACAGATTGCATCTGTACCCAAAGAAGCTTTCGTGCCAAGACCGAAAGTTGATTCGGCGGTGCTGAGACTTGACGTGCTGAGTTCACCTGCGGTAGAGGTCAGGGACAGAAGCATATTTTTTGAGTGCATCAAAAAAGGATTCGGACAGAGAAGAAAAACCATATTAAACTCTCTTAACGGAGTCAGCGGCATAGACAAAGAAAAACTTGCACGGGTATTTGAGATAAACAATATAGACCCGCAGCGCAGAGCAGAAACACTGTCACTTGCAGAGTTTGGCATGATTGCGGACACTATTTCAGGGGGAATTGCAGAATGAACAGAGTGAAGGACATATATTACAGGCTGGCACAAAAAAAATACATCAACAGCCTGACGGTCACAGCGGTAATAGCGCTGCTTATAAACCTGATAATAGAAACAGCGGCAAGACATTCCCTGATACAGGCGTTCAAATTTGCATTTACAAGTCCGCTTGTATTTCTGCTCAACGTCTGCATAATCTTTGCGACACTGAGCATTGCGTGTCTTTTCAGAAGAAGAGCCTTTGTGTTCTCGTTTATATCATTTGTCTGGCTGCTTCTTGGCATTGCAAACGGCGTGATACTTCTCAAGAGAATGACACCGTTTACCATCAACGATCTGACAATGCTGGAGGACGGGCTTTCGATTCTGCCTACATATCTTACCAGGACTGAGATTGTGCTTCTTGCGGCAGCAGCGGTTGCAGTGACGGCAGGATTTGTATTTCTGTTTATCAAGGGACCGAAAAAAAGAGAAAAAATCAGATATAAGAGAAACATAGCGGCGGTACTGGCCATAATGCTTGGGACTGTGGGTGTTTTTAACCTCGGGATTGCAACAGGTGTTGTTGACACGTTTTTCGGCAACCTTGCAATGGGCTACAGAGACAACGGCGTGCCCTACAGCTTTATCAGCACCTGGCTTGATACAGGCATAGACAGGCCAAAAAACTATTCAAAAGAAGAAATCCTGGGAATATACAAAAACGGAGAGCTTGAGAATATGGAAAGCGCCGTAAAGCAGGCAAAGGCGAAGGATACCCCGAATATAATATTCCTGCAGCTTGAATCATTCATAGATCCGCAGCTTATAAATTCAATAGAATGTTCGGAGGATCCGATTCCTAATTTCAGAAAACTGATGAAAACCTGTTCTTCGGGATATTTCACAGTGCCGGCAGTAGGTGCAGGCACAGCCAATACGGAATTTGAAGCAATTACGGGCATGAGCGCCAAATTCTTCGGGCCGGGAGAATACCCGTACAAGTCGGTGCTGCTTGACAAGACTTTTGAGAGTATTCCATATGACCTCAAAGAGATAGGATACAGCACACATGCTATCCACAACCACAGAGGAGTTTTTTACAACAGAAATCAGGTGTTCAAAAATCTCGGATTTGATGATTTCACATCTATAGAATATATGAATGACATCGAAAAAACCCCTAAAAACTGGGCCAAAGACGGTATACTTACAGAGCAGATAATGACGGCTCTTGATATTACCGAGGGCAAAGACTACATCTATACTATTTCAGTGGAGGGCCACGGCAAATATCCTACCGAGCAGGTTATACAGAATCCCGAAATAAAGATAACAAAAGCTCCGGATGAAGAGAAAAAATGGCAGTATGAATACTATGTCAATATGATTCACAGCATGGATAAATTCATCAAAGAACTTACGGACAGACTGTCTGAGTTTGATGAGGATGTGGTGCTTGTAATGTACGGCGACCATCTGCCTGCGCTTGATATGACGGAAGACGAGATGAAAAGCGGCTCGCTTTACAATACGCAGTATGTAATCTGGTCGAATTTCGGAATGGCAAAACAGGACAAGGACTTATATGCGTACCAGATAGGCGCAGAGGTGCTTGACAGACTTGGAATACATGAGGGCACCCTTGTGACATACCATCAGAACTATGCAGGCAGCAAATCCTACAAAAAGAATTTAAGAGCACTGGGCTATGATATGCTTTACGGCAACCAGTATGTATATCAGGGCAGGGTATGGGAGCCTACGGATATGCAGATGGGAATGAAAAAAATCAGCATAGACAGGATAGTTCAGATTGGTGACAAACGATATATCAAAGGGCATAATTTCACGCAGTACAGCTATGTGACGCTGGACGGTGAGAAGCTGGATACCACATATCTGAGTCCTACGCTTCTGGCGCTTGAAGAGGATGTGGATCCCGAAGCATCTGACAGACTCAAAGTAAGTCAGATTGAAAAATACGATGAAATCCTGTCCACAACAGAATAGGACTGCCAAAGGAGAAGTGCAATGAAAGCTGTAATATACACCTCGAATACGGGATTTACAAGAAAATATGCGCAGATGCTGTCGGAGCAGCTGTCACTTCCTGCATACAACGCGGGACTTGGCGAGGACAGAAAACAGCTCTCAAAAGGCGATGAGGT
>CAVJEY010000153.1:0-5667 GCA_963648745.1 Christensenellaceae bacterium Phil1 | reverse complement strand
GTGAACAAGGAAAGAAGCGGAGGAAGTACGGCAAAAATAATAGTGTAAACTGATGTTGCAGCCTGCGGGCATCTGCCGGATTCTTGATTATGCGTAGGAAAAATGATATTATACAGGGTGAAATACTGTAAACATGGCAATGTTATGGCACTTATTAATAATTAGAGTCGCCTTGTATAAGGAACAACGAGTGCCGCAAGATGGTTTACATCTGAATGACTCTAAAATATCAATATAACCTGGGACTGACTTAGAACTGAATTTCGGGAGAATTATATGATTTATACTCTTATGCATTTTGACACACCGCTTGTTGTGTTTTCTGCTGAAGGCAGCGCGGAAGTGAACATAAAAATAATTAAAGTCTGCGAGGAAAACAAAAAACTATTTCCCCTCGATTTGGCTGAAATATCCGAAAAAGGTATTGAATCATGGGTCAGACATCGATTAATACCTAAAAATCGTGCATATGCAGACGCCTTATTATCCGCAATGGGGCTAAGTGTTAATCGGCCGTTTGATATAATTCGCGTTTCAAAGGGTCTGAGCCTTAATGACTGCTATTGGCTCAAATATGATGATTTTGTTTGCGAGGCAAAAAAAGTTTTAACTCATGAGCAGCGAAATGCAATCAGAAAACTGTTAAACTTCAAATTGCCTAAACACAGCAGATATAATCTTGATAAAGGAAGATTAAAATTAGTTGAATATGCAGTAAGCCAGAGAGCAGCAGAAATTCTGGGGGAATAATACAGACTGACTTGCCGTGCAGCAGATGTATTGTGTTTGCAAGAGGTGCGATTATGAATAAAGCTGGAGAATATGTTTGAATATAACTTCAGAGCGTAGATGGCCTGCTTCTTAGTTACGGTGAAATTTATGAGTTAAAAAGCTCCGGACAAGGAGAGACAACTGTATTTTCATTGGAACGAATGAGTCTGTAGGAAGAGGAGCTGACAAAGAACAGTGTGGAGGATATAGAATGCGTACCAAAAAACGTACACTGAATATGGTATATTTACTGTAGGAAATTAAGTGCCGGCATGAGATTGATAGTGTATGCTTATTATAGTACCGGCGGGGTAAAATGTTATTGTCGAAACAGTTTGAATAACGTATAATAGCTATAGCAGACATATTGTGTTTACAAGAGGGTGTGATTATGAATAAAGCTGGAGAATATGTTTGAATACAACTTCAAGGCGGAGCAGAGATGTTCTGTCTTGGAGTTTTGTTTTTAGAACTATGAGGAGGCAATAATTATTGCATAATTTTAAGGAAAGTGACGGTAACAGACAGTGCTGAGCAGATTGAATATAACTATTAACAGACCACAGGGTATTGATGTGAATATATCTTCCCTATTGCAGGGAGTTATGATGGAGTTTGTTGAGCCCGCATATGCAGACTATCTGCATAGTTGCTCAAGAACACCTTATTCACAGCATATTATATACGATGATAATTTCATCTACTGGAATATACTATGCATGGATACCGGTAGCAAAAAAAACATAATAGATGCAATCCTTGCCAAAAGGCCTGACAGGATACATCTTAAACACAAAGATATTGACCTGAATATCGTAAGTTTCAAAGAAGAGAACATATCTTTTCGGGAGCTGCTTGAAACAACATATTTCGGAGACTGCAGCTCCAGAATTACAGTTGAATTCAAAACCCCGACAGCGTTTAAGGTAAATGGCAAATACCAGTTCTACCCTACGGTGTATCATATATTCAACTCGCTTATTAATAAATATGATGCAGTCTCAAAAGAAAACACAATCTATTCAGATGAGATTATGGAGCAGATAGAAAAATATATTGAGATAACCGATTACCGCCTGATGAGTACATATTTTCATATGGAAGGGGTTAAAATCAAATCCTTCAAAGGCAGAATAACCCTTAAAATTCATGGACCCAAGCAGTTTGTAAACCTTGTAAATCTGCTGCTCAGGTTTGGAGAATATTCAGGAGTTGGAATCAAAGCTTCTATAGGTATGGGGGCAATAAACGTGGATACAAAAGAAAGGAGGAACAGACTTGGATAAAAAACAGGTTCAGATTGCGATAGGAGGTCTGCTGCACGATATAGGCAAGGTCGTATACAGGCATAACGACAGCAGACGGCATTGCGAAAGCGGATACGATTTCATAAAGGAGCTTGGAATAGATGATGAGGAGATTCTGGCGCAGATAAGATTTCATCATTCCAGAGAGCTCAAAAACGCTCAGATTGCAGATGACTCACTTGCATATATTACATACTGGGCGGATAACGTTGCGGCAGGTGCAGACAGAAGAAAAAAAGACGAGGCGGACACCGGCGGTAGTATATTCGAAAAAAAAGCACCTCTGTCAAGTATATTTAATATCCTGAACGGCAACAATCAGAGCTTTTCATATCCTATGGCAGAAATATATGACAGCGGGGAGGCGAATTTCCCTCAGGAAAACGCAGTGCCATATTCAGAAACTGCATACAGCAGGATAATCGAACATCTAAAAGACGGAATCAGAGCTGTTGAGTTTAAGACTGAATATGTAAATTCTCTTCTGGGTGTTATGGAAGCAAATTTATCCTTTGTTCCGTCATCAACGGATACAAAACAGCTGCTTGATATTTCACTTTACGATCATGTCAAGCTGACAGCGGCAATAGGCAGCTGTATTTACGAATATCTGAAGGCAAACGGTGTTACTGATTACAGAGAGGCTCTGTACAAAAACGCAGGACAGGCATACAGGCAAAACGCGTTTCTGATGCTGAGTCTTGATATGTCGGGGATACAGAATTTCATATACAAGGTAGACAGCAGCGATGCACTCAAGATGCTGAGAGCCAAATCTTTTTATCTTGAAATTCTGCTGGAAAACATAATTGATGAGCTGATTGATGCTGCAGGAGTTTCAAGGGCAAACCTTATTTATTCGGGCGGCGGCCATGCATATATACTGCTGCCTGATACAGAAAGATGCAAAGAAATTATCCTGAACTTTGAAAACGAGCTGAAAAAATGGTTTCTTGATAATTTTGAAACAGAGCTGTATCTTGCATCAGGATATGCCGAGTGCAGTGCGGATGCTCTTATGGACAATCCTGCAGGTGCGTACAGTGAAATATTCAGGACAATGAGCAGGAATATATCAGCAAACAAGCTGAGCAGATATACTGCGGAGGAGATAATCGCGCTCAACTCAAAAGTCAAAACAGAAATGACAAGGGAGTGCAGGGTATGCGGCAGTACGGACAGGCTTACAGATACAAATCTGTGCAGTATGTGCAGCTCGTTTATAGGGATGTCAAACAAGATACTGGACGAAAACTTTATATCCGTTCTGAGCAGCAAACCGGAGGAGGCAGGCGCAGCGCTTCCGTTTGGCAGATATATGGTTATAGAGTCCGAAAAAGATCTGCGGGACAGAATAGAAAACAGTGATAGTTTTGTGAGAGCCTACAGCAAAAACAAAATGTTTACCGGCTTCAATGTTTCAACCAGACTCTGGATAGGTGATTACTGCTATGGCAGGTCATTTGGCGATCTTGCTCATTCAGCCAAGGGAATCAAAAGACTTGGCGTAATCAGAGCCGATGTGGATAATCTGGGACAGGCATTTGTAAAAGGTTTTGAGAGCAGTGACGGTAACAGGCGCTATGTGGGACTTTCGAGAAGTGCGACGTTCTCAAGAAAAATGTCGATGTTCTTCAAACTGCATATAAACTATATTCTCGGCAGCGGCAGCTACTGCCTTGAGGGTGAACTCAAATATCCCGCAAGAAACGCACTCATAGTCTATTCGGGAGGCGACGACCTGTTTATAGTCGGCCCGTGGAACGAAATAATAGAGGCGGCGGTGGATATTAATGATGCGCTCAAAAAATTCTCGCAGGGGACGCTTTCCATATCGGCAGGTATATGTATTTTCCCTGAGAAGTTCCCCGTAAAAGCTATGGCGGCGCAGACCGGAGTGCTTGAGGATTACTCTAAGGAGCTTGAAGGCAAAAATGCGGTGACGCTGTTTGATAACACAAGCAGATACAACTGGGACGAGTTCAAAGACGAGGTTATAGGTGAAAAGTTTAATACCATCAGCGAGTATTTTGGCAATACGCCCGAAAAAGGCAACTCTATGATGTACAAGATGATGAACTATATCCGCCACAGTGATGAAAAAATAAATCTTGCAAGATTTGCATACCTGCTGGGCAGGATAGAGCCTGCAAAAGATGCAGACGAGCAGACAAAGCTTTTGTATCGCAGGTTTGCTATGAAAATGTACAAATGGATAAGTGACGGCGGCAGAGACAAAGAACAGCTGCTTACAGCAATATATATTTATGTTTATCTGAACAGAGAAAGAGAGGATAAGGATGAAACTAATTAACAAAACAAATTTTGCAGACCGTGCTAGAAGCGTCATAGGTAAATTTCTGGAGAAAGATGGAAATAAAATAATAAAAAATAAATATGGAGAATATGTGTGGAAGAAAGAATTCGCAGGTTTAACAACATCAAAGATAAGAAATCTTCTTTCGATGACAAATGCTCTGTACAATCAGGCACTCCATGTCAGAGGAGATGTCCTTGATGAGGATATTATGCATGATATTCAGTATCTCAAGATGAGATTTGCATATGAAAGCGGCAGAGAACGTGCAGTTAAAGAGTTTGTTAAGTCGGCATACATAATGGAATGTCTGAATGAAATAGGAAACAGCAAGGATGAACTGCTGCTGTTCTGCAACTATATGGAATCACTTGTAGCTTATCATAAATATTATGGTGGAAATTAAGGAGGAAACAGACAATGCTCAGCAAAATCGAAATAACAGGAACAATCGAAGTAAAAACAGGTATGCATATAGGTGCATCGGAAGCATTTGCGGCAATCGGAGCCATAGACTCTCCGGTAGCGAGAGATCCGGTATCAAATCTGCCATATATACCGGGAAGCTCATTCAAAGGTAAAATGAGATCGCTGCTTGCAAGAGCATACAACGAAAAACCGACAAAAAGAGAAGATGATGACTACAGAATAGCAAGACTGTTTGGCACAAGCAGAGACAAGACAAACAAAGACTGCCCTGCAGCAAGCCGCCTCATATTCTCAGATTCCATCATGTCAAATGACAGTGAACTGAAAGCGCTGGGAGTACAGACCGCTACCGAGGCCAAAGAAGAAAACACAATAGACCCTATCACATCTATTGCAAATCCAAGGCAGATAGAAAGAGTTGTAAGAGGCAGCAGATTCCCTGTAAGCATCATATACAATGTGGTTAATGCGGATGAAATCGAGGAGGATTTCAAAACCCTGGCCGAGGGAATCAGGCTCCTGCAATATGACTACATAGGCGGCCACGGCTCCAGAGGCTACGGCAAAATCGGTATCGATATTACAGATGTTAAATGCGTGGTGGGAGAGGTTTCAGACCCTGTTATAGCTAAATGCAATGAAATGTTAAAGGAAGGCTGATATGAAATACAAGGTATATAAATTGAAATTTAATACTGCTGTGCATATCGGGAAAGGCAGACTGGAGGATGCCGAGAGTACATTTATGGCAGACACCATATTCTCTGCACTTTGCTGTGAAGCTGCCGCAGACGGCGAAGAGTCTGTTGAGAGGCTTGCGGATATGGTCAGAACAGACAGGCT
>CAVJEY010000152.1:0-5718 GCA_963648745.1 Christensenellaceae bacterium Phil1 | reverse complement strand
CTGTCCGGGCTGCTGTCCCTGACCCTGCAGGCTTGTAACTGCCTGAGCAGTTCCCGCACTTGTACTGTTTACATAAAGAGTATATGTGCTTCCCTCTTTCAGGTCTTTGGATGAGAATATTACATAGCCGGCGTTTCTTACGGCTTTTGCACTGTAGACTGTGTTTCCGTCAGAGTCTTTGATTGTGATAGTGCTTCCTGCCTTGACAGTGGTTGCAGAAGCGCTTCCCGGCTGCTGCTGACCGTTTGCACCGAAGATGACAACTGCCTGTCCGGAGCTTATAGTGTTACCCATGCCGGAAGCTCCCACTCCGAGAACCGTGCCGCCGGTGATGCTTAATGTTCCGTCACAGTCAAGAGGCTGATTGTCACCGCTTGAGGCTGAGAAAATCTCAACTGTGCCGCCGGAGATTGCAAGCGTGCCGTTGGAATCGATTCCGTCGCCTTTTTCGGTATTGATGTTAATGCTGCCGCCTGAAATCTTCAGAGCGAAATCATAATTTGTCAGATCTGAATTGGCAGCATTCATCCCGTCGTCCTCAGAAGTTATATCAATGTCACCGGAGTAAACATTAAGTGTTGCCGCTTCAAGTCCCTCATATGACTTCTTGACAGTGATTTTAGGACCATCGGTGTCTGTCTTGCCTATATTCATGGTGTAGTCACAGTGAATTGCATCATCTGCAGCGCTTACTGTGATATTACCGCTCAGAATGTTCAGTTCCTGCTCTGCGTTTATACCGTCGTTTACATTGGCAGTTATATTCAGAGTCACATTTTGAATTGTCAGGGAAGCATCCCCTTCACTCTCGGTGGTTGCGCCTGATTTGATGCCGTTTTTGCCGTTGGAATTTACGTTGATTGTACCCGTACCGCCGATAGTGACTTTTGACCCGTCTTTACATTTTATAACGGCGTTTTCCGCATTTGTATTAGTTGTATAAGTTTCGTCATTGTTTTTTGCAGAGTCTGTCAGGCTGTTTGTTGTGCCTGCGGCTGCGATGATTTTAACCTCGGTGCTTTTGTTGCACGAAATCGGCGCCGTATCAGAGCTTGTCAGCGTCAGGCCGTTCAGAACAAGAGTTACACCTGTTGTTCCTTTTTTTATCTTGATAGAGCCGTCGCTGCAGCTTCCCGAAACTATATAGGTTCCGGCTTTATTGATAGTGAGGGCGGTTCCGTCCATTTCATATCCGGTATACTTACCATCTGCAGCAGTAATTCCCGAATCGGAAAAAACAAAGCTTGTGGCTCCGGCTGCAGTGTAGTCATCTGTAGCGTATGCCTTGCTGTCTGAGAGCATCAGAGGAGCAAGCGCCAGCAGAAGTGATATGATCACTGCAATTGCCGTTCCTGTAAATATCGTTTTCTGTTTATTCATTTTGATTAACCTCTCTTTCCTGATCTGTTGGCCTTATTGTAACAGCCCACCTTAAAGCCAACCTAAAGGAAAAAAATAAATTTTCTTTAGGTACGTTTTAGGTTTGGAATGTATAATCTGAACAGCAGAAAAAAAGGAGGGCGCTGATATGGCAGACATAATACAGACGAATTTCAAAAGATATGAAAAAAAATATATGCTGACGCAGGAGCAGCAGGAAAACCTGATGAAACAGATACTGCCTTATATAAAAGAAGATAAATTCGGCAGATACACAATATGCAACATCTATTACGATACACAGGACTGGGAGCTGATAAGGCGGTCAATACAAAAGCCCGTATACAAAGAGAAGCTCAGAGTCAGAAGCTACGGAGTTCCTGCAGATGATGACAAAGCGTTTATAGAAATCAAGAAAAAATACAAAGGCATAGTATACAAACGAAGAATCACAGCCGAGGCAAAGGACGTGGAGCCGATACTGACCGGCAGGGGCGGCATCGGAATAAAAAAGAGTGATGAACAGATCAGAAACGAAATCCTGTGGTTTCAGAACTTTTACCGCACGCAGCCCAGAATTTTTATAGGCTATGACAGGCAGGCGTTTGCGGGTATAGAGGACAGCGGACTCAGGATCACCTTTGATACAGATATAAGGTGGAGAGATGAGGATCTTGATTTAAGATGCGGCGATTACGGGCAGCCTGTACTGCAGGAGCAGCAGGTTTTAATGGAAATCAAAATGCCGGGCACCTGCCCGCTGTGGCTTGCTCATATACTCAACGACAACGGTATTTATCCGACATCGTTTTCTAAATACGGTACGTGCTACAAAAACTTTATAATAAGCAGGGAGGGATTTTTAAGTGCTTAGTTCAATTATTCAGACAGAAATAACAATGACATCATTCCTTATATGCACGGGAGTGTCCATACTTCTGGGTATAGGAATCGCTTTAATAAGTATGTTCAAAACAAAATACAGTCAGAGCTTTGCGGTTACACTTGCAATAATGCCGGCTGTAGTGCAGCTTATCATAATGCTGGTAAACGGCAACATAGGAGCAGGCATAGCGGTTGCGGGAGCATTCAGTCTTGTCCGCTTCCGTTCGGCTCCGGGAAGCGCCAGAGAAATAGGCTCCATATTTCTTGCAATGGCGACAGGACTTGCAACCGGTATGGGCTATGTGGCCATAGCAGGAATATTCTTTGTGATTATGGCGGTATTCATGATGGCGCTGTCGGCAGCGGGATTTGGCAAAGGCAGTGCAGGTGAACGGATACTCAAAATAACCATACCCGAAAATCTTGACTATGAGGGGCTGTTTGACGATTTGTTTGAAGAATATACGGAAGATGCTTCACTTGAAAGAGTAAAAATGACAAATGTAGGCACAATGTATGAGCTAAGCTATAATATCAGACTCAAAGGAGAAAATGTGCCGAAGGAATTTATCGATCAGTTAAGATGCAGAAACGGCAATCTGAACATAGTGTGCAGCAGAGCCGCGGCAAAGGAGAGCCTGTAGAAGTGTTGCTTTGGGAGACGATTTGAGATATAATTTGAAAAAAAGAAGGAGCAGGATTTATGCGTTTACTTATTGCGGAGGACGAACAGGATCTGGCGGAAGCGCTGACTGTGTTTTTTGAAAAGAACAGATTTACGGTGGAGGCGGTAAATGACGGCATTTCGGCCTATGACTACGCCGCATCGGGAGATTACGATGCGATTATTCTTGACATTATGATGCCGGGCAAAAACGGCATCGAGGTGCTCAAAGAACTCAGGCGTGACGGAGTGAAAACACCGGTTATGATGCTGACTGCCAAAGGTGAAAAGGACGACAGAATTACAGGCTTTGATTCGGGAGCGGATGATTACCTGCCCAAACCCTTTGCTCCTGACGAGCTTCTCAGCAGAGTGCGCGCAATGATGCGAAGAAACGAGGACTACAAGCCGTCGCTTCTGACATTCAGAGATATATCGCTTGATACAAGCAGCGGAGTTTTGAAAACAGCAGACAAAGAGGCAAGATTAAGCGGCAGGGAGTTTCAGGTGATGGAGCTTTTTATGCGCTCGCCAAGCGTGGTGTTTTCTGCGGATAAGATTATGGAATGTGTCTGGGGCTGGGACAGCGAGGCAGAGATTAATGTAGTCTGGGTGCATATTTCAAATCTGCGCAAAAAACTCAAAGCAATAGGCTCGGAGGTTTCAATTGTAGCAAGCAGAGGTATAGGGTATATGCTGGAGGCAGGTCGTGGTTAAGGATTTACGCAAAAAATTCATACGCATTACAATGCTTGCGGTGGCAATGGTTATGATACTTCTCTGCCTTATAGTCAATACCGCAAACTATCTGTCGGTTAATTCCGAGCTGAACAGCAAACTCGATACGATATGCCAGAATCAGGGGACGATTCCCGTTCCCGAAAAAGACGGCAAACCTCCCGAAAACGCAGGCAGAGAGCCTTTTTCCAGAGAGGAGCCGTATTCCACAAGATATTTTGTACTCAAATTTGACGACAGCGGCAAACTGTCAGACAAAAGCCTTGAACATATTGCGGCGGTAACAGAGTCTGATTTGGATGAGTTTCTTGAAGTTGCAGTCAAAGCAGGCAGCGGCTACGGATATTATTCGGGATACAAATATTATGTGGCGCAGCAGGGTGAGAATCGTAATATAGCGATATTCATTGACTGCTATGAGGATCTGAAAAAAATATATACGGTGGGTATTCTTTCTATAGCTGCAATGGCTGTATGCATAGTGCTTGTCTATGTGATGGTGGTGATGCTGTCAGGCAGAGCCGTAGAGCCTATGATAAAAAACGAGCAGAAGCAGAAACAGTTTATTACCGATGCGGGGCATGAGCTCAAAACCCCGATAACAGTGATTGCAACAAGTCTGACTGTCCTCGAAATGGAAGTCGGCAAACAGAAATGGATTGACAAGGCCATGCTTCAGACCGAGAAACTCAAAAACCTTGTCAACTCCCTTGTAAGTCTTGCAAAGATGGATGAGGGCGCAGGGGTTCTCAAAAAAGACACATTCGATATAAGCGATGCGATAGAGGATACTGCCCGGTCCTTTGAGGATTTTGCCAAGGCGCAGGGCCACAAGCTCAATATTTCAGTAGCAGGAGGCATCAGATATACAGGAGATGAATACGCGGTAAGACAGCTTGCCTCCATCCTTTTAGACAATGCAGTCAAATATGCGGAGCCTGATACCGATATATATTTTGAAATGCAAAAAGACAAAAAAGGCGTCAGCATAAGCACGCGAAACACCTGCAGCGGCATTACCGCAGAAGATACCAGAAGGCTGTTTGACAGATTCTACAGACCCGACAGGTCCAGAAATTCGGCAACAGGCGGCTTTGGCATAGGCCTTTCTCTTGCAAGAAGCATTGCAGAGGGACATGGCGGCACCATATCCGCAAAGCTGGCAGAGGACAGTGTAATAGAATTTACGGCGGAGCTGAGATAAGAATTTACGCAGATTTTACATAGAAATCTCTTTTGATTTAACATCAGGATGATAGACTCAGGCTAAAGGATTGAGGAAAGGATATATTTATGGAAACATTAAGAAGCAAAAAAGGTTTCATATGTGATATGGACGGCGTTATATACCATGGCAACAAGCTGCTGCCGGGAGTAAAAGAGTTCGTTGAATGGCTCTACAGAGAGGATAAGAATTTCCTGTTTCTGACCAATTCATCAGAACGCTCTCCAAAGGAGCTGCAGTTAAAGCTTGCAAGAATGGGTCTTGAGGTTGACGAAAGACATTTTTACACAAGCGCACTTGCAACTGCCAAGTTCATAAGCAGTCAGGCACCCGGATGCAGCGCCTATGTTATAGGCGGAGCAGGAGTTGTGACAGCGCTTCACGATGCCGGCATCACTATGAACGATGTTGACCCCGACTATGTAATCATAGGGGAGGGCAATACATACAATTACGAAAACATACTCAAAGCAGTGAAGCTTGTTATGAAAGGCGCCAGGCTGATTGGCACCAACAGCGACCTGACAGGGCCTGCAGAGGACGGAATCATACCTGCCTGCCGAGCCATGATATCACCGATAGAGATGGCAACCGGACAAAAGGCATATTTTGTAGGCAAGCCGAATCCGCTGATGATGAGAACAGGCCTTCGCATACTGGGAGTGCATTCGGAGGATGCGGTTATGATAGGTGACCGTATGGATACCGATATAGTTGCCGGAATAGAAACAGGACTTGATACGGTACTGGTGCTTTCGGGAGTGACAGACCGGAATGAAATAAAGAAATTCCCGTACAGACCAAGACTGGTGCTTGACGGTGTAGG
>CAVJEY010000151.1:0-5730 GCA_963648745.1 Christensenellaceae bacterium Phil1 | reverse complement strand
CCTTTTGCGGTAATCAACGCAGATGATTTTTACGGTGCGGGAGCATTTCTTGCCATCTATGAATTTCTGGAACAGGCGGGAGACGATTACTGTATGGTGGCATATAGTGTTGAAAACACACTGTCCGAAAGCGGCTATGTTTCAAGAGGAGTATGTGAGGTCGATGAGGCGGGGTTCCTTGCGGACATCAATGAAAGAACAAAAATCATGTGGCGCGGAGAGGATATAGCATATGAGGACGGAGATGAGCCGGTTTATGTTGACAAGGGCACTCCGGTGTCCATGAATTTCTGGGGATTTACCGCAGATTTTATGAAGCAGCTTGAAAACAGATTTCCTGAGTTTTTGAAACAGACTTTAGAGGAAAACCCCGAAAAAGGTGAGTATTTCCTGCCGGGGGTAGTGGATCAGGTCATATCAGAGGGCATAGCAAAGGTAAGAGTTCTCAGGTCGTCTGACAAGTGGTACGGCGTAACATACAAAGAGGACAAGGAGGGCGTAACAGCTGCGCTGCAGTCAATGAAGGACAAGGGGCTTTATCCTGAGAAGCTGTGGAAATAGATGCAGAACAGACAGGATAGAAAAAGATTTCCCGGTGCATAATATTTTGAGTAATACAGAGTGGCTGCTGGTAAATGAAAAACTGCCCATGGATATAATGAAACAGGCTCCCATAGAAAGGGGCATTCCTGATATTGCGGTATTTGAACCGTGTGCTGAGAATCCGCTTACAGGTGTCTTGCGCAGGATGACCAAAGTCACTCTCAGCAGCGCCCATTGCAGCCATGAAAGTTTGAATTTTATATTTTCTTCACTTCCTGTATCTCTCCCGGATTTCCGAGTACCCTTTTATCGTTTATGATAGCTGTAATCTGTTCTAAAGACAGAGAATTATTTGGGAGTACCCCAAATTTTTAATGCTGCTTCCGGTGTAACCACAAAATCCTCATCCATTATGGGATTCTCCGGTGTGACAATTTCTATCTTTTCAATATTCTCACCGGGAAGTATCACCTAGCATATATTAGAATCTCTTGTTACCGCAGCAAACATCCGGTCCCGTGTGAACGGTACGAACTCAGTCTTGTTTCGTTTTTTCTTAGCCGTTTTTGTTTCTCCTCGTAGCTAAGTTATTTAGAAATCAAAAAACGCACAGCAAAAAACCGTCTAAGCTGAAATTTAATTCAGCATGAACGGTTTGTCCGTGCGTTCTCATATTTTTCCTATGCTTTTCAGTTCTCTAAACTGTTCTCATTCAGCAGGAAGTCATAAACACTCATAATCAATACACCCGACTCGTTATAATATGGTGCAGGCGTGTCTTTTGTAATGATGATTCGCTTGAAGAAATCTCCGGTCAGCATCAATGACCGCTGCTCCTGCTCCATTTTAGCCTGGTTGGGAATTGCATAAGCGGACTGGATATAATAGCGCTTAGAGCCCTTGTTGCAGACAAAATCAATTTCCAGCTGCTTGCGAATGCTGTTGCCCTTTTCATTGGTGGCATACTGCATGATAACACCCACATCTACATTGAAGCCTCTCATTTTCAGCTCATTGAATATAATGTTCTCCATGCTGTGAGTTTCCTCAATCTGACGAAAATTCAACCGGGCATTGCGAAGCCCCATATCCGTAAAGTAATATTTCACAGGTGTATCAATGTATTTCCTGCCTTTCACATCGTAGCGGATTGCGCTGTCAATCAGGAAAGAATCACAGAGATAGTCAATATACCGCTTAATCGTTGCATTACTGATTTTCTTTTTCTTAACTGTCCGGAATGTTGCGGAGAGCCTTTCAGGATTGGTCAGAGACCCAATGGCCGAGGACAGAATGTTCAAAAGCTCCTCCAGCTCTGCCTTGTTGCGAATTTTGTGTCTGCCGACAATATCGGAAATATAGGTTTCCTCAAAGAGAGATTTCAAAAATGCGATTTTCTGATCCGGAGCGGCAAACTCAAGCACCAAAGGAATACCGCCGTAGAGCATATACTCATTCCAGCCGTCCTGCTTTGCGCCCTGGTAGACTGACATGAACTCAGCAAAGCTAAGCGGATACATATGCACCTCATCACCGCGTCCGCGAAACTCTGTAATGACATCTTTAGAGAGAAACCGGGCATTGCTCCCGGTTACATATATGTCCACATTTTTCATGCGTATCAGGCTGTTGAGAACGGATTCAAATTCACCCAGCAGCTGTACCTCATCAAGCAGCACATAATATATGCCGTCATCTTTAATTTGATCCCTCAAATACGGATACAGTACATTCGGATCACGCAGCTGCTTGTTTTCAAAAGCATCAAAAGCGATTTCAATAATGTGATCTTTATCTGCACCCTCTGACAGCAAATGCTCCTTAAAAAGCCTAAAGAGGAGATAGGATTTTCCGCATCTGCGCATACCGGTTATGACCTTGATAAGGCTGTTATGCTTTTTACTGATGAGCGTATTCAGGTAGCGATCTCTTTTTATTTCCATGCATGGCACCTCCTGTTGAAGAAGTTTGCGGTTTACTGCAAAAATCCTCAATAGAATTATACCTCGTTTAAGGCTGTTTTACAACTGATGTATGAAAGAAATTTGCGGTTTACTGCAAAAATCTTTCATAGAAATCACGCATCAAACTCCATTTCCGCATTACAGAATACCAAGTCGCTGTTTGTGCGGGAGGGCTTCATGAGGAATAATTTCAGCACTGTGAAAATAAATGGTTGATAATGACCGGCGGTCTCTGTAAAATAAAGAGAGCAAAAACGAAAGGAACAGATAGCAGTATGAATATAATTGAGAGGCTGGCAGCAGAGTTTAAGCTAAAAACATCGCAGGTTGAAAAAACCGTGCAGCTTATAGACGAGGGCAACACAATACCGTTTATTGCAAGATACCGTAAAGAAGCAACGGGCGGGCTTTCCGATGATATATTAAGAGAGCTTGATACAAGACTTGCATATCTCAGAGGGCTTGAGGAGCGCAAGGAGGAGGTAATCCGCCTTATAGACGAGCAGGGCAAACTGACCGATGAACTCAGAGAGGAAATTCTGAAGGCAGAGGTGCTGCAGAGAGTTGAGGATCTGTACAAGCCTTTCAAACAGAAAAAAGCAACAAGAGCATCCAAGGCCAAAGAAAAAGGTCTGGAGCCGCTGGCAATAATCTTTTGGGAACAGAAACATGAGGCGGGCAGCGTATCTGAGCTTGCCGCAGAGTTTGTTAATGAGGAAAAAGGCGTTGAATCTGCGGACAAGGCCATAGCGGGAGCCTGTGACATTATAGCCGAGATGATTTCAGACGACCCTGAAATCACAGCAGCAGTCAGAGATTATACATTCTCATCTGCCGTCATGGTTTCGACTGCCGCAGACCCTGAGGAAAAATCAGTATATGAAACATATTACGAATACAGCGAGGCGGTATCCAAAATACCAAACCACAGAGTCCTTGCCATAAACAGAGGCGAAAAAGAGGAAAAACTCAAGGTCAAGGTGGAGCTTGATGTGGACAGGGTTCTCAAAATGATAAGAGATATGGTTGTGACCAATGAGAGCAGTATATTTACAGAGCTTCTGGAAGCCACAATAGCGGATGCCTACAAGCGCCTTATAGCTCCGTCTGTCGAAAGAGAAGCCAGAAACATGCTTACCGAAAGAGCAGAGGCGGAGGCCGTAAAGGTGTTTGCAAAGAATACGGAGAAGCTTCTTATGGTGCCGCCTGTAAACGGTGCAAGAATCATAGCCATAGACCCGGGCTACAGAACAGGCTGCAAGGTTGCGGTGCTCAATCAGACAGGCAAGCTTTTGGCCTATACGACCATCTATCCCACACAGCCTAAAAACGATGTGGCAGGGACAGAGGCTGTGCTTAAGAAACTGATTGAAAAATACCGGATAAATGTAATTGTAATAGGAAACGGTACAGCCTCAAGAGAAACAGAAGAAGTGGTTGCGCAGTTCCTCAGGAAAAACAATTATGATGTTCAGTACACTATAGTTAACGAAGCGGGTGCATCAGTGTACTCCGCATCCAAGCTTGCGGCAGAGGAATACCCTGATCTTGATGTGACCACGAGAGGCGCCATGTCGCTTGGCAGGAGACTGCAGGATCCTCTTGCAGAGCTTGTAAAAATATCGCCGAAGCACATCGGAGTGGGACAGTATCAGCATGACATAAATCAGGGAATGCTTGAAACGGCTCTAGGCAATGTTGTAGAGGACTGCGTTAACAGAGTAGGTGTTGATCTTAATACTGCATCACCGTCACTTCTTTCATATATTGCAGGCATCAATATGGGTATAGCAAAGAACATTGTTGCCTACAGAGAGGAAAACGGAGCGTTTGCCGACCGAAAACAGCTTCTCAAGGTTTCAAAGCTGGGACCTAAGGCGTTTACTCAGTGCGCGGGCTTTTGCAGGATTTCCGGGGGTGACAACCCTCTTGATGCGACTTCAGTGCATCCTGAATCCTATGAGGCGGCAGAGGCTATGCTTGATAAACTGCGTATAGATAAGGCTGAGATTTCAAAAGGCGGGGCCAAGGATATAGAGGAGAGGATTTGTGCTGCATATCCTGCAGTAACAGGCAGAGCCAGGGGCTTTGACGCGCTCAAAAATCTCAATGCAGGGCTTGGCAAAAGCATAGAGAAGCTGGCAGAGGATATCGGGATAGGAATACCGACGATTAAGGATATTATTGATGAAATCAAAAAACCGGGCAGAGATCCAAGAGATGAAGCCCCGGCTGTAATATTCAGAAACGATGTCAGGAGCTTTGAGGATCTTAAAATAGATATGGAGCTTACAGGTACGGTCAGAAACGTAGTTGACTTCGGAGCGTTTGTTGATATAGGTGTTAAAAATGACGGCCTTGTGCACATATCGCAGATAAGCGATAAATTCATCAAGCACCCTATGGACGCTGTTTCGGTGGGAGATACCGTCAAGGTAAAGATAATATCCATAGACTATGACAAGCAGAGAGTCGGACTTACGATGAAACTGTAAAGTTAAAAGTATATTTGACATTGCAGTTGGATATGATGTATAATGGCTATAGCTAAAAGCGAGTTTCGCTGTGCATACAGTCAAAAAACACCTGCAACTGGTACTTGCAGGTGTTTTTGTTTAGACTGGTTGCCTTAAAAATTTCTGTCCAGCCATTTGCAGATATGGTATACGACTATTCCTGCTATGACAGAAATTAAAAGCGAATTAAGCCAATACATACAGTCACCTCCTTTCTGTTACCAGATTGGAGAAGGCAACAACTGTATTTTAAGTGTTGCAGGACAGGATGTAAACCTTTTAGGCAGTTATATGTTTGCTATATTATTGAGGTGGGATAGAAGGACATTAGAAAGTTTGGGGTAACAGATTTGAATGAAAATACTATGACTGCAGACAGAATTAAAAAGGCTGTTGCTGATATGGCTGATGAATTTAACATTTCCAAGGCGGTACTTTTTGGCTCCAGAGCAGACGGAACCAATAGAGAGGACAGCGACATTGACATTATTGCAGAATTTACCGTACCGGTATCTTTGCTTGCGATTGCCGAAATGAAGTATAGGCTTGAAGATGCTTTGGGGCTTAGTGTTGATGTTGTACACGGTCCGCTTAAAGAGGATGACATTATAGAAGTAAAAAAGGAAGTTCTTTTATATACAGCAGACCGCCTCGATTAATGTACTGAAATAAAAACATTGATTTTGTTGCGGTTTTTAATATGCTGC
>CAVJEY010000150.1:3171-5749 GCA_963648745.1 Christensenellaceae bacterium Phil1 | reverse complement strand
AAATGTTTTCAAAAACTTTTACCTGCTTTTTGCATCGCTCAAAAGCCTCTGTTCTGCGGGTCTGTGGAGCCCGAAACCTATATATAATATGACGCCTATCGCATTGTATACGGCAAAGAACATATACACTCCGCCGCCGCCCCATCCGTCAAGTACAGCCCCGCCTATCATCTGGCATACTATGGCGCTGGCGTTTGAGCTTACGGCATAATAGCCCGACACCGCAAGCCCTGTAAGCCCTGCAGGAACCACTCTGCCTATGTATCTGACCGCTTCGACAAGAACAATGCCGTTTACCATGCCCTGCAGAAAAAACAGCGCCGTTATCGCAGCCGCCGGAGGGCAGGCTGCATACCAGCCGTATCTGATTACCGATATTATCATTGCCGCCGGAATCATTTTTTCGATGGTGAAGCGTTCTGACAGTCTTTGAGACCACGCCATGAACGGAGCCTCGCTTCCAACCATCAGAAGCATGGTCACTGCCATTCCCGCCATGGTGCCGCCGCAGTCGCTGTAGAGAAATGTGAAATATGTATTGTTGGCAACGTTGGTGCCGCCCACAAAGAATACGGCAGCAACAAGCTTCAGGTATCTGCTGTTATGAAGCAGCTCTCCGAAACCTGTTTTTTCTTTCGGATTCTTTTCTGCCCGCTGTACTCCGCAATCATCAGCCGGCAATACATTCTGTCTTTTTTTCATCAGAGATATAAACACCGCGGACAGTATATAGCTTGCAGCATACATGAAGAATATCGCCCTGAGATCTGCAGCACCTGCAATACGGCCTGAAATGAAAACTCCCAGCGCGTATCCTACGGCGCCCCACATTCTTGCCTGTCCCAGAGCTTTGCCCTCATCAATGCACATTGCATCCACAAGCCCCGTAACAGGAGCCTGAAAGAAATACATTACCGCATATATAACAAGAAATATGCCGTACATACGCACTGACGAAAGTCCCAGAGCCGTAAACGCCGCACATATGCACAGCAGCCTTACAACTCTGCTGCCGCTTTGGCATCTGTCAAATACACTGCCCCAGAATGCAGAGGCAAATATTGCAACAAGCGTACCTGCTGCGGTAACCGTGCCGATCTGAGCCCCCGTGAAACCCTGCTGCGCAAGATACCTGCCTATAAGCGGCATCATTGAGCCTATTGCCATATATGAAAATGTATAGATAAAAATATATCTGATATGTACTCTGTCCATAAAAACCTCTCAAAAAATATCACCGGACAAGTATATCACAAAGGCTGTCTGCAAACAATATTACTGTATATTTCTGAATTTACGGAGGTTTGTATGTCCATTGTACTGATAAGAACTTTTATTCTGTATTTTATAGTTCTGTTTGCCATAAGGATTATGGGCAAGTCGGAGCTTTCAAAAATGTCGCCGTTTCAGATGGTGGTCATATTTATGATGGCCGAGCTCGCCGCAATCCCCATAGAATCACCCACCGTTTCATTTATAAGCGGGGTTATCGCAATTTTCACCCTGCTGTTTTTGCAGGTGCTGATATCATATATTTCGATTAAAAGCGAGAAGTTCAAAAACTTCATAAACGGCAGACCAAGCGTCATAATAGAAAACGGTCAAATAAACCGCGAGGAAATGCGCCGCCTGCGAATTTCCATAAATGATCTGATGGAACAGCTTCGCCTCGGCAACACTCCAAGCATTGCCGATGTAAATTATGCCGTGCTTGAATCAAATGGAAGTCTCTCCATAATTCCAAAGCCCGACAGAAAAACCGTAACTCTTAAAGATATGGGTATTCCTGCAAAGAAAGAAATTCTGCCCTCGGTTATAATATCGGACGGTACTCTGTACGAAGAAAACCTCACAAATGCAGGACTTGATGCCGGCGCGCTCAAAGCAAAGCTTGCATCCTGCAGTATAGAAAGCTTTGACGATGTGTTTCTGGCGGTATGCGACGAAAGCCGCAGGCTTCATATATATGCGGCCGGCAAAGACGATAAAAATGCAAAGGAGGTGAGCATATGAGGGCTCTGGCTGTTTCAAGTATCTGCCTTGCGGTTCTGCTTGCGGGCTGGGGTGTTTTTCATTACATCTCCGCAGAAAAGACAGATGAATATATTTCGGAGATAAAAGAAGTTATAATCCCTGCGGTAAGGGCTGAAAACTGGGCTGCAGCAAAGGCCGGTTTCGATGAGTTTGGCCGGGACTGGCACCGCTACAAAAAGGCGGCTGCATATTTTTTTGATACAGCGGCACTGAACGAGGTCGATTATTCTGTTGCGCGCGCCGAGGAGTTCATCAGAGCAAAGGATCCGTCCAACTCAGCGGGAGAACTGGCTGCGTTAAGAGAGCAGTTTAAGTTTCTTCATAAAAACGAAAGCATATCCATGGGGAATATTTTCTGACGCATCAGACCGGGGCTGCGCTCTGATATCTGCCGCATCGGTCCTGAAAGCAGCCAAGCTGTATGTCACCGTCCATAAGTCTTACCACCTGACAGCTGTTGCCGCATCCGCTGCAGGTGAATTCTTCCGTATGGACTTCTCCAAGACCTGCATCGAAGCCTCTGAACCGGCTTTTGTTTTTGCCG
>CAVJEY010000150.1:0-2916 GCA_963648745.1 Christensenellaceae bacterium Phil1 | reverse complement strand
ATATCGGACTCTGCAAACACCGCGCATCTTCCCGCCACAGAGGCAGGCGCATCGGCCTGCAGAGCAAGCTTTCCGATATCCGAGGTTCTGATTCCCATTCGCTCTGCCTGTCTGTCAAGAAACGAACCCGTCCCTGCCGCGCATACCGTATTCATTGCAAAGTCCCTGACATATCCGTCTTTAATAAGTATTATCTTTGAATCCTGTCCGCCTATTTCAAATACTGTTCTGACATCCGGATAAAGCGCAGCGGCAGCTCTGCCGTGAGCCGTTATTTCATTCTTGACAACGTCCGCTCCTGTCATCATGGCGGCTATGGCTCTGCCGCTTCCCGTTGTCCCTGCTCCCGCTATATCCTCTGACTGAAATTCCCTCCCCAGAAGCTCCATTCCATGCGACACAGCTCTGATGGGATTGCCTTCTGTTTTGAGGTAAAGCTTTTTGAGTACATTGTTTTTTTCATCAATCACAACAAAGTCGGTGCTTACCGACCCAACGTCTATACCAAGATACTTCATTTTCTGTCCTTTCTTTTTCCTGCCGCAAGCATATCGGCAAAGGATTCCAGCCTGGTCAGATAACCGGCATCTCCCGTCATTTCATCAAACACCAGATGCAGAACATCAATGCTGTTTTTGTCCGCATTGTTTTCAAATATGGTTTTGGCTACGATTTCAGGCATACAGCCTGCCGGCATAAGCTGCACTATTCCGTCAAAGCCCAAAGCCTTATAGTCATCTATCGCCTGCACGGTTTCATGAGCGTACCCGCCTATGGCATACGGCATATAGCGGCTGTGCTTTCTTTTAATCAATGCCGATCTTAGCGTATATCCCGCCCACCAGCTTAGAGTCATTGTTTTCTGAAACGAAACTCCCATATTCATAAGCGTTTCTTCTATGTTGTGATTTGCAAACGGCTCTATGCAGGTGTATATTTCTCCCGTAAGCACCAGCCGTACCGGATCTTTTCTCCTGCCGGTTCTGACTCTGTCTGCCAGTATTTCATAGCAGTCCATAATTCTGAAGGCTTCCCTGAAGTTTTTTGCTTTTTCGAGTTCCTCAAACAGGTTTCTTCTCAGGCTCACAAGCTCTGCAGGGTTTTTGACATAGCCTGCCATAAAAAAGCACTGCTGCTCCAGCAGGTCTATCCTGAGCATCAGCCTTGCTGCCTTTCGCACCATACGGATTGTTTTTATCATGCCTGCCGGCCTGTCTTTTTTCAGGCTTCGCAGCCTTGTCATAAATTCTTTTTTCCCGATTGTTTTCGGACAGTCAAACACAATCCAGTTCATCCTGCAGTTCTGCTCATCCGTTATATCCGCAAGCAGCTGGCAGTACTGCCCCAGTCTGCAGGGACCGTTGCTTGCTGCCATAACTGCCGTATCCGCACCTTTTTTGTATCCGTCAGTCAGGTTTCCTGCCATAAGCTTAAACGGCAGGCATATTTCACCGGGCGAAATTCTGCTGCCCCGTTCAAGGGTTGCCGCGCTGTTTAACTCCGGCACCGCCGTCTGTATTCCCATGGATTCAAGCAGAAGCCTTAGCGGTATATATGCTTTGCCTATATGGGGAAAAGTCACTTTCATATTGCCGCCTCTCTGACTATGTCTCCAAAGGCCTCAAGCCTTGTTTCAAAGCCTGCGTCTGCTCTGTGCTCATCAATTTTGAGGCTGAAAACCGGCACGCCTGCAACATATTTATATATCATGCTTTCAAGTATGCTGTCTATGCCGCAGCCGGATGACGACATACATATAACCGCATCCACTGTTTTCTGCTCTGAGAGTATGACGGCTCTTGCAAGTATATCCGTAAGTGCCTCCCAGTACGGTCTTTTTAGCAGATGCAGGTTTTCTATCCTCGTTATTTTTTCGTATCTCGATATGTTCCTGCCCTGTATCACGCCTATCCCCATGCCGCGGAGCCGGTCTGCAAGGTTCATGTTGGAATAGGTGTTGCCCAGATTGTATTCGTGCGCGGCTATGAAAACATTGTATTTATAGCCTTCATCATCACTGTACCTGTATTCTCTCTGCGCCTTTACGGCCCTGTCTATGGCTTTTGCAAGACCGCGCCTTTTTATCTTCATTTTTTTGAGCTGGCGCCTGATATATCTTCCAAGCTGTTTTCTGTCGTTTATCTCAACAGCTTTGTCAAACACCAGCCTGTCTGATGCTGCCATATCGGGCATACCGCATATTTCGGGGCACAGGCTTTCGCCGAATTCCGTTTTCATAACCCGCGGCACACATACATATCTGCATTCTTCCGACAGCCTGTCTATCTGGCCTCTCATAACTTTTACGGGCAGGCACGCCTCGTTTGCGCAAAGCCTGTCGCCGCGCTCTATTATGTCCTGATCTATTTCGTCAACGTATTTGAGTTCTATCCCCAGTTCCTCTGCCAGGGTGGTTATAAAAGGGCGGTATCTGTAGTACGCATAGCCCTTGGGCATTCCTATAATCAAAATAAAAAACCTCCTGAACAATATATAAATATTGTTGACAGGAGGCCTGCCTGTTATACCTACTGAATCACTTCATACATATCTGCCGCATCTTCTTTGCGTACAGTTTCAAGTATCTTTGTTATTCTTACCTTAATCACGCTGTTTCCGAATCTTATTTCAATCACATCGCCTTCTTTTACCTCTGTGCCCGGCTTGGCCACTTTGCCGTTTACTGTTATTCTCTCCTGCTCGCAGGCTTCCTTGGCAACGGTACGCCTTTTGATGAGTCTGGAGTTTTTAAGGTACTTATCTATTCTCATATTCGCTCCTAAATCAAAATCTCTGTTTCCCTCTGCGGATTTGCATTCACGTTTCACAAATGGGGCTAGGTCATAATCGCCGTAGCTTTCTGCCAATCGCATTTCATGCTCTTGGGAAAGCCTTGAAGCCCTAGTCCGGTTTGTG
>CAVJEY010000149.1:5675-5752 GCA_963648745.1 Christensenellaceae bacterium Phil1 | reverse complement strand
TTTTAGTAATATATTTTTATTATCCCAAAACAATTTAAAACTTACATCGTTTTTGCACCTTGTTCACGTTATTTTCT
>CAVJEY010000149.1:0-5665 GCA_963648745.1 Christensenellaceae bacterium Phil1 | reverse complement strand
TATATTACTACCGCTGGAATAGCCTGTCAATACTTTTTTTGTTATATTTTAGGTGTTATATTTTCATTTTCCCAAAACAATGTAAAAATTACATCAAAATTGCACCTTTTTTTGTGAACTTCCAAAAAAATTAGACCTAAAATCCCTGCCCACCGTTTGCATAATGAAAATGCAAAACGGGGACAGGGATTGTTTTTTCTGTTCCTTCTGCCTAAAGTTACAGCTTTTACCTTTCTGCCTTCCTCATGACACTCTCCAGTTCCCTGCTGATAAGCCCCGCGCGATATTCAATATTTTTTTCCGTCAGTCCAAATGCCCGCAGTATCTTCTTTTGAACAGCGGTAACTGCATGATCAAGTCTGTATATGTTATCTGTCTGACGTGTGAGTTCAATCTTTTCAAGTTCTCTTATGGCTGCAGGTACCGTCATGTAATTCGGTTTTTTATTTATTCTTTTCATCTCGTCATACAGCTGCGTATAAATCCTGTTCCTTATGATTATCGCAACAAATTCGATAAATATTTTGGCTGACGTGGATTCCGTAGAATGTGTTCTGAGACTTTTATCTCCCAGATATGTTTTATCGCCACGAAAGACCTTTTCTGACATATCACGGCTTTTGTAAATATGAAGAGCTTCTTTTGCTGTCATTTCACCTGAAGTAACGATTACAAAATATCCGCACAGATCCAGTTTTCTTTCCGTCACCTGTATCTTTTCCTCCGGCATCAGAAATGTTTTCCCATCTTCATCATAATGCAGTTCATAATACTTCCGGTATGCCGGACCAAACACGATTTTCTGATTCTGATGCAGCATCATATATGACTTCATACTTTTCAGTTTTTCCTCAAACTGTGTTCTCTCCGCAGCTTCTTTTGCGGTACTGTGAAATATATGAAAATACCGTTCCTCATTATCTGTTTCATATAGTCTGCGCTTTACTGTTTTTCCATAGACCCCGAAGTCATCAATACTGCATTTTCGCTTGTTTTCAAAGCTGCCTCTGTTTTCAAGTATCATGCCCGAAACAAGATCTGCCATACCCTTAATCATGATTACAAAATCATAGCCGCATTCGTCCATGTACTGCAGATTCTGCTTTCCGAAGTAACCGCGATCAAGTATGAACCCGACATTTCTGTATCCGTATCCTGCCGCTTTGCTGATCATCATCCTTAACTGTGAAATATCAACAATGCTTCCCGGATACTGTTCATAAAACAGTGGTTCCCTGTTGTTCACATCATACCCCATTGCATAGTTGAATACCGGAAATCCCAAGTCTGCCTTTGCTTTACCGTATTCAACAATCTCCACATCACCGGCCTGACTGTTTTTGTTGGTGGAGTCATATGATATATATATCTTTTCTCTATGGCTGCGGCAGCCGTTCCATTCGTTTAGAAACCCCGCGCTCTGGTCTGCCGTAACAGAACGGAGAAAAGCCGAGACGGATGAGTCGCTGTATATTTTCATATCGCTTGTAAAAAGCGGATGGTTATACGCATAATCAGGATAATACTGTCCGGCATTGTTTTCTGTGATTATTGAATATGCTGCAAGATCCAGAAGCAACCCCACTTCCTTCCTGCTGAAATACATACCCAGAGTTTCAGCAAGACTGCAGTCGCTGATGATTTTACGGATTACCATAAAGGCTCCTGCCCGCAAACAGCTGCTTCTTTTGCTTATGAAGTCTGAGAGTGGTGTCGATGTGTTTGGAAAATATGTGAAGAAATTCTGATTCGGGCGAATCATTGAAGGATCCTCCTCTGAAAGTTTTCCGATTGTTACCCTTTTGGGATAGGTAATCTTTTTTTCAGAATCGTAAGTTCTGTCATATTCATACTTTACATAAGCAGCGTTTCCTCTTTTTTCACATACCAGTTTGCCGGGAACATCCGGCAGTTTTACAAGAAAATCGTAGTACATTTTACCTCCTGTTTTAGGGCTATATAGCCCTAAAACAATAATACCATAAAACCCATGCTTTTGCAAGTGAATTCGCAAAAACACAGGCATTTTTAAACGATTTTCCAGTCTTCTGAATTTTTTAGGTCTAATTTTTTTGGAAGTTCACATTTTTACGTTATTTTCAGGCTCCCAGCCTTCCTCTATACCTCTGCATCCGTTGCAATCACTGCATTATAGACACTCTCTGATATACAAATTACCTTTATCAAAGAATTTAACATTCCAGAGCAAAAAAACAAAAGCATGAAACCGAATACCCCGCATAAGGTATACAGTCTCCTGCTCAGTTACATTTGTGTTTCACGCGATTGTCCCAGTTAAATTGTCACACATATTACGTTTTGTAATAAGCATTATAAATACTTTTCCGTTTACCCTGCATTTCTCGTATATTATCATATTTACAGATTAATAATTGAGAGGTGTCACTGATGAAAATACTTTTTGCTGTAATCATAACGGTTATAATTCTGTTTCTTGCCGTATTTCTAAAAGACTTACTGAAAAACAGAAACAGTCTCTCCGCCGAAAGCGGCTCTGCAGCTTACTACCTTGTCTGGGAATTTGCAGTATGGTTTGCAGCCACTTTCGGTATTTCAGATTCGGCGCTGAATACAATAGTTCTAAGGCACAGGGCATATGTACCCATGTCTTTGCTTCCCGGCACCTTTGTCGTCGGCTCCGCAGTTCCTATTTCGGTAATAGGGCTGGGCTACATGAACACCTACCCTGCTGATATCGCAGCCTCTCTTGTTATGATGGCTGCAGGAGCTATGGGTGCTTTTGCCGGAGCCGCCTTTGCAGTAAAAATAAACGGAAAAGCAATAAAGAATATTTTGGCTGCGCTTCTTATGGCAACAGCTGTATGCCTTATTATAAAATACATATTGACAAAAGGCGCAGACGGAACTCTGACAGAACTCAGCACTTCGCAGACAGTTATAACAGCCATCGTGTCATTCATAGCCGCAGGGCTTGCAATGATAGGCTTTGGAGCCACTGCTCCTGTAATATCTCTGATGATGATAATGGGCATCACGACAACCACTATAATGCCTATGGTGATGTGTATGTGCGGAATAATAGCATTTACAGGCTCAATGAAATTCATAAAAAGCGGTATGTATCACAAAAAAGCCGCTCTATGTGAAGCTATGGCAGGTACTGCGGGAGCAGTCACCGCACTGCAGTTTATTCAGGACATCAATACATTCATACTGCAGATAATAATGATAGGCATTATCCTCTACAGCAGTATCAGCCTTATTGCAGACAGAAGGGAATAGCAGAATTTTGTGCAAAAATGTTATTTTTATTTATGTTTTTTACATAAAAGCTCCTTATATTATGTATTTTTAATGTTTTTTATTCATTTTGTGCATATTTATACTTCCTAAATCGTTATCACTGTGGTATAATGTGTTTGACAGCGATTGATCGAAAGAGCAGAGCTGATTAAACACATATGCCACCTTGCAGTTATCATCATGGTATAATGTGTTTGACAGCGACTGATCGAAAGAGCAGAGCTGATTAAACACATATGCCACCTTGCAGTTATTATCATGGTATAATGTCTGCATAAACAGGACTTGGGGGAATTAAACTATGCGTTATGCAAGACAAAATAAAATTCTGGAGCTCATCAAGGAAAACGATATCGACACACAGGAAATGCTGGTTGCCCTGCTGAAGGAAAACGGATTTAACGTCACTCAGGCCACCATATCCAGAGATATCAAAGAGCTTCATCTGGTAAAGAATCTTTCTGCCGGCGGCAAATACAAATATTCCGTAGCAGCCTCAACAGAAAGCAGTATGTCCAACAGGTATTTAAGCATACTGCGTGACATAGTCAAAAATGTCGATGCTGCCGGAAACATTATCGTTGTTAAAACGCTTCCCGGCTGTGCAAATGCGGCCGGAGAGCCGATAGACGGCCTTGATCTGCCTCATGTGATAGGCACTATCGCAGGAGACAACACTCTGATGATGGTAATAGACTCGGAAGAAAACGTACCGGCACTTGTGGCAAGATTCAATGAACTGCTTTCATAAGGAGTAAAAAATGATATCACACATCAGTATTAGGGATTTTGCAATAATTGAAGATGTACAGATTGATTTTCACGAAGGGCTCAACCTGATTACAGGTGAGACCGGAGCCGGCAAATCAATAATCATTGAAGCCGTAAGTCTTGCTCTCGGAGCAAGAGCTGATACGGCTTTTGTTCGCTCGGGCAGGGACAGGGCTGTTGTTCAGCTTGTAGCAGACCTTGACGGTGAAGAATATGTAATAACCCGCGAGGTTTCGGCTTCCGGCAGGAATCTGTGCAAAATCAACGGGGAAATCGTAACACTGGGTCAGGTAAGCGCTCTCTGCAGCCGTATTGCGGATATTCACGGGCAGTATGATCACCAGTCGCTGCTCGATACGGAGCGGCACATAGATCTTGTAGATCTTTATTCAAAGGATACTATCGCTCCGCTCAAAGCTCAGGTTGCCGAAAGCTATGCAGCTTTTCGCAGAGCTGCCTCGGAGCTTGACTCACTGCTTTCGGGCTTTGCCGAAAAGCAGCGCAAAAAAGATTTTATGGCATTTGAGCTTGCCGAAATAGATGATGCCTGTCTGAAGCCAGGTGAGGACACTGAGCTTGAAAACAGAATTTCACTGCTTCAAAACAGCGAAAAAATATATACGGCGCTTGAATCTGCCTACAGTATTTCTTATGATTCGGATCAGAGCGCCTCATCTGCCCTGTCTAAAATACTTGCGCTTATTCAGGATATATCGCAGTACTCGCCGGAGCTCAAAGCCTTGGACGAAAAGCTGTCCGATATATATTACGGCTTTGAGGATGTGTGCTCGGATATACGGGGGATCAGGGACAGGTCGGAGTTTTCACCTGATGAGCTTGATATTGCCATAAGCAGGCTTGATGAAATAAACAGACTCAAGTTGAAATACGGAAATTCGATTGAGGATATAATCGCCTACAGGGATAATCTCGAAAAAAGCATATCTGAGGTTGACAATATAGATGAGCTCAGAGAAAAGCTCACTGCAGAAAAAAAGCAGACGGAAGCAGAGCTTCAGAAGCTTTCGGCACAGCTTTCACAGGCCAGAAAACAGGCGGCTCTGTCGCTTCAGGAAAAAATACTGTACGAGTTAAAGGATCTTAATTTCAAAGACGCCGATATGGTTATTGATTTCAGACAGTCGGAGCAGTATTCCGCAGCAGGTACCGATATCGTCGAGTTTCTGATTACAACCAACAGAGGCGAGGCTCTGAAGCCTCTTGCAAAGGTCGCCTCAGGCGGCGAAATGTCAAGAATCATGCTGGCCTTCAAAAAAATAGTCGGAGATTACGACCATATACCTACCATGATTTTTGATGAGATAGATACAGGCATCAGCGGTATAACGGCAAGCATAGTCGGCAAAAAAATGTGTCAGATTGCACAGAGCCATCAGATTATCTGCATCACGCATCTGCCGCAGATTGCAGCCTGCAGGGGTCACAATTTCAAGATTGTAAAGGAAACCCGCGATAATGCCACATTTACAAATGTGATTCCATTAAATTCTGAGGAAAAAGCCGAAGAAATCGCAAGGCTTCTCGGAGGCATGAATATAACGGAGACTACAATACAGTCTGCAAAAGAGCTTATCAAGGCTTCTGAATA
>CAVJEY010000148.1:0-5790 GCA_963648745.1 Christensenellaceae bacterium Phil1 | reverse complement strand
CACCAGAACAGCACACATATCAGATCACATACATAAAACACTGTAATTATAACGAGGAGCAGCCTGTTATCGATAACAGAGGTTTTTTTGAGTATGCCTATAACCACGGTTAAAGCCAGCCACAGAAGCAGCACTCTGACCGCGCCGACATTGCTTTTTTTGTGTGGTGCTTCAGAGCCTCCGGAAGCCGTGAAAGTCCTGTATATATGTAGTGAACTGCAAACTGCTTTTGCGAGCCTATGGAAACGAGATTTCTGGTGGGAACAATCTGTATTATCATGCTCGACATCCAGATTATCCAGATTACATGGAGCAGCGTAAACTGCCTGAAAAAATTAAATCCGTTCAGTATGCCGAAAGCTTCGGAATCATCAGAATACATTGCAAGTATCATAATGAGAACCGCAAGCCGGAATACAAACCTTGACATATATTTTACTCTCATCGGTACTGTGTTCATCAGCAGGGTGCCTTTCACTGGATTGTCTAAGTCATTGCTTTTATATTATACAGCAGATTTCCTGATAATGCTGCATTGTTTTGCTTCTGCACATGAAAAATACCCATGAATCAGATCAGGGGTATTCTGTGCAGCGCTTAGTATGAAATTACGTTTACAGGACAGTCGGCTGCCGCCTGTTTTGCTTTTTCCTCTGCGGCCTCTGCAGGCTGTCTGTATACCTCTGCAAGTCCGTCGTCTGCCATACGAAAAACCTCAGGGCATATCTGCTCGCACATACCGCAGCCGATACAGCCGCTGCGTTCGATCGCTACGTTCAAATTACTTTGCCTCCTCCGGAAATATAACTGTAAGGAGCATTTTGAAGCGCTCTTCAGCATATACGGCATGAGGCTTGCCTGCGGGCATTACAATAGCTTCTCCTGCCGACAGGATATGCTCTTTGCCGTCTATTGTGATTTTGCCTGTACCGTCAAGAACTATAACCATGGCGTCTCCGCCTGAGCTGTGAGTGCTTATTTCTTCGTCTTTTTCAAAAGCGAAAAGTGTAAGACTGTGATGATTGTTCTGTGCAAGAGTCTTGCTTACAACCTGCCCCGGCTGATAAGCGATTTCATCGGCTATTTTTAACGGTGTTTCGTGTTCAATGTTTTTTATATACTGTTTCATTTGACTGATGCTCCTTTTTATTTAATATCTCCGATTAAGGTACAAATTATTCTGCTGATTTTATTCTGCAGGTGATTATATGAATAGTATATCACATCAGAATCAAAAAATTACAGCAAAATGACAAAAAAACCTTGCTTTATCTGCCGGTTCGTTGTATACTGGTACAGTACTTTGATACGCGCTTGTGGCGGAACTGGCAGACGCGCTAGACTAAGGATTTAGTGAGTAACATCGTATGGGTTCGAGTCCCTTCAAGCGCACCAACTTAAAAATCACTGAGTTTTTCAGTGGTTTTTTTATTGCCGCAAATTAATGGCTTCCCCAAAATGAAGATTAGGTGAAATCTCAGCAAAGGGTGTTGACTTATCTGGGCAGACGTATATAATAGTTGCCATAACAACGGTTGCGTAGACAACTAATTTTGGAGGGCATTATGAATGACTTTGGTAGAGAGTTTTCAATAATTCACAGATACAGTATCGTGTTTATGTCAAAAATGCTTATAGACTACAATATACCCGGCAGAGTTGTGCCGTATTTTATGGAGATATGTGCTTCACCGGGAATATCGCAGGAGCAGATTGCAAAGAATTTAAGGATTGACAAGGGCGCTGTTGCAAGAACAGTGAAAACAATGATGGATACGGGGCTTGTAGAACGAAAGCCAAACCCCGAGGATAAGCGGGGATACCAGCTTTATCCTACGGAAAAAATGAAAAAAATAAATGAGAAAAACGAAGAAGCGAGGGAAAAGCTCGACAAAGTTCTGATGGAGGGGATGTCTGCGGAGGAAATACAGATGTGCCGTACACTTCTTCAGAAAATGGCACAAAACCTCGTAAATGCGGTTTCGGGGGACACAGAGCTCAGAGCTCACGAGGCGATGCTTGAAGAAAAAATATGCAGGAATATCAGAAAAAAATTAAGAGAGGAGAGATAGCTTTGAGGGAGACAATGAAATATTTCAAACCGTATATACCATATATACTTGCGGCAGTTGTGCTGCTTTTTGCCGAAGCAATGCTTGAGCTGGCGCTTCCGGGATATATGGCCGATATTATTGATGACGGCATTATAGCCGGTGATATGAAGCAGATTTACAGGATAGGAATACTGATGATAGGCATTTCCGCTGCGATAGTTCTGTGCGCCACAGGAGTCAGCCTGTTTGCCTCCAAAACAGCGGCAGGGTCTGCAAGGGACATCAGAAAAGCCGTATTCCGCAAGGTGATGCATTTTGCAAACGAGGAGATGGAGGATTTCTCCACAGCTTCCCTTATTACAAGATCAACCAATGATATACAGCAGATACAGATGGCTTCTGTAATGACCATGAGACTTGGACTGTTTGCGCCGGTAATGGGCATAGGCGCAATAATCAAGGCTCTGAGAACAAGCGTATCACTGGCGTGGACTATCGGCATAGCATTCGGCGCAATAGTGATTCTTATGGCATTTATGTTCGTCATCACACTTCCTAAATTCAAGGTTGTGCAGGAAAAAGTCGATAAGCTTAATCTCGTAATGAACGAGAGACTGAGAGGAATTCTGGTAATCAGAGCATTTAATACTCAGAAGCATGAGGAGGACAGGTTTGATGATGCCAACAGAGAGCTTACAGATCTGAATCTGTTTGTAAACAGAGCCATGTCTGTGCTGATGCCCGTAATGATGCTGATAATGAACCTGACATCAATACTTGTTGTTTGGGCAGGCGCTCACTATATAGATGCGGGTAATCTTGAAATAGGCAGTATGCTTGCGTTTATACAGTATGCCATGCAGATAATAATATCGTTCCTGTTTATAGCCATGATGTTCATATTCCTGCCGAGAGCCGCAGTATCAATGGGCAGAGTGGGAGAAATTCTCAAAAAAGAAATATCAATAACAGACAGAGAAAACACTCAGGAAATCAGAGACAGGCGCGGAGTTGTGGAATTCAGAAACGTCAGCTTCAGATACAATGATGCAGAGGAAGCTGTGCTGTCCGATATATCATTTGTTGCAAAACCCGGTGAAATGACGGCCTTTATAGGCTCTACCGGCAGCGGCAAGACAACACTTGTAAATCTGATACCGAGATTTTTCGATGTGACAGAAGGAAGCATCACAATAGACGGTGTTGATATAAGAGATATGAAGCAGCATGATCTCAGAGAGATGATAGGATATGTGCCTCAGAAGGGCGTACTGTTTTCGGGAGATATACAGAGTAATATTGCCTATGGTGCAGAGGACAAAAGCCTTGAAAATGTAAAGCTTGCGGCAAAAATCGCGCAGGCGGAGAATTTCATAGAGGAAAAACCGGAGGGCTTTAGCGCGCCTGTTGCGCAGGGAGGCACCAATGTGTCGGGAGGCCAGAAGCAGAGAATTTCCATAGCAAGAGCGCTGGCCCAAAAAGCCCCGATATATATTTTTGATGACAGCTTCTCGGCGCTGGATTTCAAAACCGATGCGGCGCTGCGAAAGGAACTCAAAAAATCAGCAGGAGCAAGCACTGTACTTGTTGTTGCTCAGAGAATAAGCACCATAGCCGATGCCGATCAGATTGTTGTATTAAACGAAGGACGGATAGCAGGCATAGGAACTCACAGCGAGCTTATGCAGACCTGCGAAATATACAGAGAAATAGCAAGCTCACAGCTTGACAGCGGAAAGGGGGAAATGTAAATGGCACAGCAGAGCAGAGGACCCAGAGCAGGGTCGGGACGCGGACCTGCAGGCATGATGCCCGGAGAAAAAGCCAAGAATTTTAAGGGAACGATGCTTGCGCTCTGGAAGTATGTAAAAGATTTCAAATGGCAGATAACAGCGGTATTCATATTTGCAATAGGAAGCACTGTATTTACAATCGTTTCTCCCAAAATACTGGGCAAGGCCACAGACAAGGTTGTGGAAGGTCTGATGTCGGGAACGGGCATAGACTTTGATGCGCTTCTTGATATTATCATATTCTTGTGTGCAATATATGCGGCAGGCTCACTGCTGTCGTTTCTGCAGGGGTATGTGATGTCAGGAGTATCTCAGAGAATAACCTACAGACTCCGAAAGGAAATCTCAGAAAAAATGGACAGAATGCCGCTTAAATATTTTGATACCAAGACTCATGGCGAGATATTGAGCAGGGTAACCAACGACGTGGAAACAGTAAACCAGTCGCTGAACCAGTCCATGACCCAGATTATAACCAGCGCCACGACTGTAATAGGCATACTTATAATGATGGTGTCAATAGATATCTGGATGAGCCTTATGGCTGTAATAGTAATACCTATGTCGGCACTTCTGATTAAAGCCGTAGTTAAAAAGACTCAAGGGTATTTCCAGGATCAGCAGAAATACCTCGGAGAGGCCAACGGTCATGTTGAGGAAATGTATACGGGGCATCAGGTGGTAAAAGCATTTAACGGTGAGGAGGCCGCTATCGAAACCTTTGATGAAATAAACGAGCATCTGTGTGAATCAGCATGGAAATCACAGTTCCTGTCAGGACTTATGCAGCCTGTTTCAAACCTGTTCGGAAACATAGCATATGTGCTTGTGTGCATACTGGGAGGAGTATTTGCGATAAACGGCAGAGTGTCAATAGGCGATATACAGGCGTTTATTCAGTACATCAGGAACTTCAATCAGCCTATAGCCCAGCTTGCCAATGTTGCCAATATGCTTCAGTCGACAGCGGCAGCGGCAGAGCGTGTGTTTGAATTTATAAATGAAGAGGAGGAAACCGAAAAAACAGACATCGCACTCCTCAAAAAACCTGACATAGACAAACACAGGGGAGATGTGACTTTTGATCATATATCCTTTGGATATGATCCGGAGAATATAATAATAAAGGACTTCTCGGCAGAGATAAAACAGGGGCAGAGAGTTGCTATTGTAGGGCCTACGGGAGCAGGCAAGACAACCATCGTAAAGCTGCTTATGAGATTTTATGAGCTTAACAGCGGTCATATATATATAGACGGCACCGATATTACCGATTATTCCAGAGCGGATCTGAGAAAAATGTTCGGAATGGTGCTGCAGGACACATGGCTTTACAGCGGCAGCATTATGGATAATATCAGATACGGCAGAATGGATGCTTCAGATGAAGAAGTAAAAGCGGCGGCAAAGGCAGCCAATATAGATCACTTCATCAGATCACAGCCCAAAGGCTATGATACTCCTGTAAATGAAGACGCGGAGAATATATCGCAGGGCGAAAAACAGCTGCTTACAATAGCAAGAGCGATACTTTCGGATGCGCCTGTAATGATACTTGATGAAGCCACCAGCTCTGTGGATACGAGAACCGAAATGCTTATACAAAAAGCAATGGGTAATCTGATGCAGGGAAGAACCAGCTTCATAATCGCCCACAGGCTGTCAACCATCAGAGATGCAGACAAGATACTTGTAATGAATCATGGCGACATTGTGGAGCAGGGAACTCACAGCGAGCTGCTTGCTGCGGGAGGCTTTTATGCTGACCTGTATAACAGCCAGTACGCATAGTGTGAAAGAAATGTTTGACACAGAAGCATACAGATGATAGTATGATATCAAAAGGTGCTGCCGATAGACGGTTAGCCCCGATAATCGTTAGTTATAGAAATAACCGCCAGTTTTCGAGGACGTGGCGGTTATTTTTGTGCCTTGCTGTTGCT
>CAVJEY010000147.1:1291-5791 GCA_963648745.1 Christensenellaceae bacterium Phil1 | reverse complement strand
CAAAAAAGGCGAGCCTCTTTTTTCGGTGGAAACAGACAAAACAAATATGGATATAGAAGCAACTTCAGACGGCGGTGTAAAAAAGCTGCTCATAGGAGAGGGAGATAAAATTACCGTAACACTTCCTATTGCAGTTGTCGGAGCGGCAGATGAGGATGCGGCAGAGGCAATAGCGGATGCAAAGGCAAAACTTGCAGCAGGTGGTGCCGATATTGACGAAAAAGAAGAACCGGAAGCTGCAGTGCAAAAAAACAATACAGCAGCGGAAAACAGTGCAGCCTCTGTTACAGAGCATAAAAACAGTGAAGATATGCTGAGAATAACACCAAGAGCAAGAAGAACAGCAGCCGAAAAGGGTATTGATCTGAAAGCGCTTGATATAAAAGGGACAGGTTGGCAGGGCGGTATCTGTGAGAAGGATATTTTAGAATACCTTGCTTCAAACAAAGTGAAAATTACACCTGTTGCATCGGCTGTTGCATCGGCTTCAGGCATTGATACTGCAGGGCTTAAAGGCAGCGGAATAAACGGAAAAATTATGAAGGCCGATGTGCTGAAAGCGGCTGCAGGCAGAAAGCCTGAACCTGAAATAACTGAAGCGGCAGATGCAGAAATAACATTTGACGGCAAAGTAATCGAAGAAAAAATTCCTTATGACGGAGTACGAAGGGTTATAGGTGAAAGACTGTCACAGAGCAAATTCACAGCGCCTCATCTTTATTTCACTCAGAAGGTCAACATGGAAGATGTTCTGGCTCTGAGAAAAAAAGTCAACGAGGTTCAGGACAAAAAAACATCGGTTACAGATTTTATTGCAAAGGCTGTAATTCTGACACTGAAAAAATATCCGGAAATGAATTCATCTCTTGTAGGGGATACAATTGAAAGATACAGAAGCATTAACCTCGGTATCGCAGTGGCATCTCCTACAGGACTGATTGTACCTAATATAAAGAATTCGCAGGATATGAGCGTTGTGGAAATATCAAAGGCCTCAACGCCGCTGTTTGAAAAAGCAAGAGCCGGCAAACTGGCTGCTGATGAATATTCAGGCGGTACATTTACAATATCAAACCTTGGAATGTTCGGAATTGAAAACTTTACCGCGATAATAAATCCGCCTGAGGTTGGTATATTATCAATAAGTTCAACAAAGGATGAACCTTTTGTTGTAACCGGTGATGATGGAACAAAGGAAATACAGATAAAACCTATGATGAACATACAGCTTACGGTTGACCACAGAATAATTGACGGTCTGCTTGCAGCGCAGTTTGTTACAGAGGTTAAGAACTTACTTGAAAACCCAATTAGCTTAATGGTATAAAAATGTGTGATTTCAGGCTTGTAAAGGCGCCATTTTCTCCTTTTCTAATAATGCGTCTGATAGCCACAGATACATTTATATATAACTTAACTCCATTATTTAACATTCTAGCTTTTATGAGCCTGATGCTCTACACATCAGAATACATCAGCTAATACAGGACAAAATGAAAGGATCTGAAATCAAATGGCAGAGATAATAATAATGCCCAAACTGGGGTTTAATATGAGCGAAGGAAAGCTTGTAGAATGGTATAAAAATGAGGGCGATGCGGTGGCAAAGGGTGAAGCATTGTTTTCCGTAGAAACAGATAAAACAAATATGGATATAGAGGCCACTCGTGACGGCGTGGTAAGAAAGCTTTTTATTGAAGCAGGAGATAAAATTCCGGTAACTTTACCTATTGCAGTAATAGGTGAAGCAGATGAGAATATTGATACACTTGTTGCGGAAGCACTTGAAAAACTGGGTGGCAGCAGTAAAGCGTCAACCCCTGAAGTGCCGGCAGAAAAGCCGGTTCAGGCAGCCGCAGATAAAGACGGATATGATTATGATATTGCAGTAATAGGCGGTGGTCCGGGAGGATATGTTGCAGCAATCAAGGCTGCTCAGATGGGCAAAAAAACAGTAATTATAGAAAAAGAGCATTTTGGCGGCACATGCCTTAATGTCGGCTGTATTCCTACAAAAGCACTGCTAAGAAGTGCAGAAGCGCTGAAAGAAATAAAAGCAGGTGCGGAATTCGGTGTTACAGGTATTGATGTATCGGAAGCAGCGCTTGACCTTGTAAAGGTTCAGGCAAGAAAGAAAAAAGTTGTAAATCAGCTTGTAAGCGGAGTTGAAAGTCTCCTGAAAGGAAACGGAGTCGCAATTGAAACCGGTGAAGGAAAACTTGAGGATTCTCATACTGTTACGGTAAACGGCAAAAAAATAACAGCTGCAAATATGATAATAGCAACAGGCTCGGAAGCAAAGATGCTTCCTGTAAAAATATCGCCTGAGGCTAAAGTTCTGACAAGCACGCAGATGCTTGATATAGATAAGGCACCTGCTTCTATGGCAGTTATCGGCGGAGGTGTTATCGGCATTGAATTTGCATATTTCCTTGCAACAATAGGTGTAAGAGTAAGCGTGGTGGAATTTCTTGATAGAATATTACCTATGGTGGATGAGGAGATTACAGTTCAGGTCACAGAAAACCTTAAAGAGCTCGGCGTGGAAATTTATACGGGCGCAAAGGTTACTGAAATAACAGCAGACGGTGTAATCTTCGAAAAGGACGGGAAACATCACCAGATTTCTGCAGAGCAGGTGCTTATGGCTGTAGGCAGAGGCCCAAGCCTCAAAGGTATAGACACTGAGGCTCTTGGAATTAAAACCGAGCGCGGTGCTATAGTTACTGACGATACATTAAAAACATCGGCAGAAGGCATCTATGCAATCGGAGATGTAAACGGCAAAGCAATGCTTGCTCATACGGCATCTATGGAAGGCATTATAGCTGTTAAAAATATATGCGGGGAAAAAGCTGTAATGGATTACAGCAAAATACCAAGCGCAATTTATATACAGCCTGAAATTGCAAGTGTCGGTCTTACAGAAAAACAGGCTGCCGAAAAATACAGTCAGATAAAAGTCGGCAGATTCCCGCTTCTTGCAAACGGTAAAGCCAAGGTTGCAGGAGAAGAAAGAGGGCTTGTAAAAGTTATAACCGAAGCTGAATACGGTGAAATCGTGGGCGTGCATATGTACTGCATCCATGCGACAGACATGATAGCGGAGGCAGTAGTTGCCATGAAGCTTGAAAGTACGGCTGAAGAGGTTGCTATGGCAATACATCCGCATCCTACTGTATCGGAGGTAATACACGAAGCAATGCATGCGGTTTCCGGAAGAGCAATACACTTTTAATATTATATAGAAAGGTTTTGCAGGTATATGAAGTGGATTATAAGCGAAAGTTCGGATGTATTCTATAATCTGGCCCTTGAAGAATTTCTGTGCAAAAAGATTAATAAAGAAAATTGTTTCATACTTTGGATAAACCAAGACTCTGTAATAGTGGGCAGAAATCAGAATATATTCGAGGAAGTAAATGTAGATGAAGCAGTCGCAGACGGTATAACTTTAGCGAGAAGAAACTCGGGAGGCGGTACTGTTTTTCATGACAGCGGCAATATAAATTTTAGTATGATAAGAGATTTTAACGCTGATGCTGCTGACCAGTATGAAGAATTTCTGCTGCCTGTTATCGATATGCTGCATTCACTGGGTATACCTGCATTTAAGCGTAATAAGAGCGATATAGCCATAATGGATAACAAAATCTCAGGTAATGCTCAAATGATTAAAGGTAAAAGAATTGTTCATCATGGCACATTGCTCTTTGACGCTGACCTGAAAAAAATGAAAAAGTATATTAAAAATGACAGCTCGGCATACAGCTCCAAAGCTGTCAGATCAGTCAGAAGCAATGTTACAAATATCAGCCTGTATACTGATATTAAAATTGAGGAATTTAAAAATTACATAATCAGCTATTTCTGCAGAGACGGAGAACAAATATATATCAGCAGAGAAGAAGATCAGTTTATAAGCAGTGAAGCCGAAAAACTGAAAAGCTGGGAATGGGTAATCGGAAAATCACCGGCCTTTATGGTTAAAGATGTATTCTTTTATGGTGACAATCCGCTTGATATAGAAATCTTTGTGGAAAAAGGTATCATCAGTGGAACGAAAGCATATTTTGCAGGTGAAGCACTGGATCCGGAAAGGCTTGGTATACTGCAGAAATGTTATCACAGCAAAAGATATTCGGAGAAATATGTAAGAGAAGTTCTTGAAAAAAACAGAAATATCTTTGTATAGATATATGAGGTGATGCATAATGGAAAAAATTTATATGCCAAAATTGAGTTCCTGTATGGAAGAAGGAATTATCATATCATGGCTAAAAGAGCAGGGAGAACAGGTCAAAAAAGGCGAACCCGTATTTGAGATTGAAACAGACAAAGTCGTATGTGAAGTGGAAGCAACAGCTGATGGAATACTTTCGGAGATGTGTTTTGAAGAAGGCTCCTATGCAAGAGTAGGCGCAGTAGTTGCGGTTATAGAATAGCGAAACAGCAAAAAAAGGAAAAGAAAAGTGGGACAGATAAGGGTCAGATATAACC
>CAVJEY010000147.1:0-1258 GCA_963648745.1 Christensenellaceae bacterium Phil1 | reverse complement strand
GGCAAGCTGCCCTAATATGGGAGATTGCTTTAAAAGAAAAACAGCCACATTTATGATTCTTGGCAGCCGGTGCACAAGAAACTGCAGATTCTGCAATATAACAAACGGAAATCCTGAGACAGTTGATACAGATGAGCCGGACAGAATTGCGAAAGCGGTAGTTTCAATGGGTATTAAACATGCGGTTATTACAAGCGTTACGCGTGACGATCTGCCTGACGGAGGTGCAAAGCAGTTTGCAGCAGTAATAAGAGCTATAAGAAAACTTTCAGATGATACAACAGTCGAAGTGCTGATTCCCGACCTGATGGGCAGTAAAGATTCCCTTCAGATAGTGCTTGAAGCAAAGCCCGATGTACTTAATCATAATGTGGAGACAGTCAAAAGGCTTTACAGCAGGGTAAGACCTGAAGCAAATTATGATAGATCTCTGAGGCTGCTGCAGAGGGCAAAAGAAATGCAGCCTGATGTTGTTACCAAAACAGGTATTATGGTGGGGCTTGGCGAAACAGAACAGGAAGTGCTTGAACTTATGGATGATGTAAGAAGCACCGGATGTGATGTGATTACTATAGGGCAGTATATGCAGCCTACAGATGAGCATATTCCTGTCTGTGAATATATATCGCAGGAGCAGTTTGATGAATACAAAAAAGCAGGTCAGAGAAAAGGCTTTATGTATGTGGCAAGCGGTACTCTTGTACGCAGTTCCTATCGTGCGGAGGAGGCCTTAAAACGTGGAAAATAATAATTATATATACATTGAAAATAATTTTCTGAATGTATATTCCAGTTTTGCACTTGAATATTATCTCACAACAGAAAAAACTTTTCCCGACAATACGGTTTTTCTGATATGGCGAACCAACCCGACTGTTATGGTGGGGAAGTTTCAGAATACCTACGGAGAAATAAACAGCAGGTATGTTAAAGAAAATGATATAGATGTGGTAAGAAGAATGTCAGGCGGGGGAACGATATTTACAGATCTTGGAGGATGGCAGTTCAGTTTTATTGCACCTGCAAAAACAGAATCAATCTCTTTTAAGGAGTATACCGAGCCGATTATAGAAGTGCTGAAATCTTTGGGTATAGAGGCCTATTTTGACGGAAGAAACGATATTATGGTTGACGGAAAGAAGATTTCGGGTAATGCACAGTATATGAAAAACGGTTTTACAGTGCATCACGGTTCTCTATTGTACAGCACAGACCTTGATATGCTGGAGAGAAGCACATTATCAAATGAAAAAAAGCT
>CAVJEY010000146.1:0-5832 GCA_963648745.1 Christensenellaceae bacterium Phil1 | reverse complement strand
TATACACTATATGGACTAAAAAAGCAAGACAAATTTCATCTTGCTTCTAAAAAAATTTTAAGCGATTGCCCTATTGATTTTTTTCAGGTGCGCAGGGCAATAGTAAAATCGCCCCATATAACTGCACTTTTTTCTCTCCGTTCTTATGATTTTGCAAGCTGCCTGTGTCCGCACTCAAATATTCATTTAACAAAAAGGCAGCGAATCTGCCATATATAAATCAAGAGAGCTGTGGTCGGTCAGCTCTCTTGAAAACAATTATAATCTGAAATGGCAGTCTGGAATTACTGTTTTATAATGGCTTTATAAGTTCTGTGTAAGTAAATACAAAGGAGAACCCTATAACCCCAGACTGTAAAGTTGGTCTGTTTACTCTGTAAGTATAACTCCTGACTCGCACTTTGTCAATGACATTATATAAATTTAATACGAAATACATACCATATCTATAGTATATTCAGCTTCCTGTCTCTGAAATATTCTCTGTACCTTGCAGGAATATCATCATCCGTAATGATGTTTTTTATCTCATCCGCTTCGGCATATTTAACCAGAGCTTTTTTGCCTATTTTGCTGCTGTCTATTGTCAGATATACCTCTGTGGAAATATCAAGTATAAATTTCTTGATGCCGCACTCGCTTGGCGAATCCTGCGCAATTCCTCCCTCAATACTGTATCCTGTAGATGCCATAAACGCCTTGTCTATATTAAAATTCTTCAGAAATTCAAACGGAAACATATTCTCTATCGCAAATATTTCCTTGTTGAGTTTGCCTCCAAGCGCATATACCTCTATGCTGTCATATCGGGCAGCGGCAAGCACTGCAGCCAGATTGCAGGTTATGACGGTAACCTGCCTGTCTCCTATGCAGTCTATAATGCCTCCCACAGTTGTCCCCGAATCTATGTATATTATGTCACCTGATTTTATAATATCCGCTGCCTTGCGTGCAACAATGCGTTTTTTCTCTGTATTGACGGATTTGCGGGTTTCAAACATATGCATGTTTTTTTTGTCTCTGTCTGCAGGCTTGACACCTCCGTACACTTTTTCTATCTGTCCCGCGCCTGCAAGCTCCGCTATATCCTTGCGGACTGTAGGCAGCGCAATTCCAAACTCCTCACAGATTCTGTCCATTGTAACAAATCCGTTGGCATTGACATATTCTTCTATTGCTAAAAGTCTTTCTTTTCTCATATATGTTCACCTGCATTGATTGATAAATATATTTTAGTTATTACCTGATACTATGTCAACACACAGTTTATATAAAATTTATATAAATATAAAAGAGCAGTTCAAATATGTCATGTCCTGCCCTTTTGGTTCTCTGTCTATATTCCTGTTATATCAAGGTCTTCTTCTTTTCTTGCCCTGTATTCCTCTCCGTTCATCAGATCATACAGCACAGGAACAACAATCAGCGTAAGCGCTGTCGCATAGATAAGTCCGCCTATGCATACAAGTGCAACAGGCTGCATCATATCGGTTCCCGCAGTCTTGCCCACCGCCATCACAGAAAGTCCCAGCACGGTAGTAAGACTTGTCATAAGAACAGGTCTCATTCTTGTCCTGCCGGCCTCAATGACAGCTTTTCTCTTTGAAACACCCTTTGCTCTGAGCTGATTGACATAGTCAACAAGCACAATACCGTTGTTTACAATTATACCTGCAAGCATTACAAAGCCAATCATTGCAATAATGCTTATCTCCTTGCCTGTTACAAGCAGCGCCAGCAGTCCGCCCGTAAATGCCAGCGGAATCGTAAACATAATTATAAACGGGGATTTCAGCGACTGGAACTGTGCCACCATCACAAGGTATATCATAATTATACCAAGCAGCATCATCAGTACCAGATCCTTCATCGCATCATATATTGTTTCGCTGAGTCCGCCTGACTCATATGTCACATCTTCAGGGCATTTATATTTCTCATCAATGTTTTTCATAACCTCATCTGTAGTCAGCGTAATATTATGATCATCGTCAATCTCACCTGTAACCGTCAGATAGGTTTTCTGATTCATTCTGCTTATCGAGTGCATTGCCGTCTTATCTTTGATATCAGCAATATCCTTAAGCCTTACTGTTTTCTCATTACCCTCGCTGTCCTGAACACTGAATCTGTAATTTTTAATAAACTTCGGCGTAAGCTCTGATGCATCCGTTCCCTCTACTATAACGTCGTAATCATCGCCCTGCCATTTAATTGTGGTTGCTGTTGTTTCACCTGCCAGCGCCTTTGCTATCTCCTGATATACCTGTGCGACCGTCAGATTGTACTTCATTGCTTTTTTCCTGTCTACTGTGAAATGTATTTCAGAATCCGCATCCTCTATACCGTTTTCCACATCTGCAATGCCCTCCGTATCACTCATGATATCCGCAATATCAGCGGCAGCCTGCTGCAGTATGTCCGTATCATCGCAGAACACATTCACCGACACGCCTGAGCCGCCCAGGGAATCCATATATGAAGTCATCATGGATGAGCCGCCCAGAGCCTCAACCTCACCGTCAATATCGGCGCATTTGCTGTTAATCTCATCGGCTATCTCCTGGCTTGTGCGCTTCATATTCTCATCAAGCAGCACATACATCATAACTGCCGAAGGTGTTTCATCATCTGCAAATGACATACCGTATGAACTGCCGTTTGAAAGCAGCGCACCCGCATCCTGCACTTCATCTATTTCAAGCACCCTGTCCATAACCTCATCAGCCGCGGCAATTGTGTCCTCAAGCTTTGTACCCTCGGGCATCTGTATGTTCACCTGCATCTGCGGCGATGTCATATCAGGAATAAATGTAAAGCCTTTTACAACAACTGCAGTCACACTGAATACAAGCAGCAGCAGCGCGCATACAAGGACTATTGCCCTGTGTCCCAGCGACCATTTCAATACTCCCGTATATCTTCTGAGGAAGCGTTTGAAGCCTGCTTTTTCTTCCGGTACAGATCCTGCCAGCAGATTTGCAGACATTGCCGGAACAAGTGTCATTGCAACTATAAGGCTGGCAAAGAGGGAATATCCTATTGTCAGAGCCATGTCGGAAAACAGCTCTCTTGTTATTCCGTCTGTGAATATTATAGGGACAAATACACATACTGTTGTAACCGTAGATGCTGTTATTGCGCCTCCCACCTGCTTTGCTCCGGCAACAGCCGCTTTTGCGGGCGGTACACCCTCACGCCGCAGTCTCAGCGTGTTTTCGATTACAACTATCGAGTTGTCCACCAGCATTCCTACCGCTACCGCAAGTCCCGAAAGCGATATCATATTCAGAGATATCCCCGAAAAGTACATAAGGACTATTGCAAATATGATGCTCACCGGTATGGAGAATATCGTAATCAGCGTAGATTTTATATGTCTTAAAAACAGTAGCAGTATAAGGATTGCGAATACCGCGCCAAGCAGCAGACTCTGCATTATTGATTTAATGATAATACTTATATAGTATCCCTGATCCATCATGGATGTGAATTCAAGTCCTTCATATTCTGCTTCAAGCTCGGCAAATTTATCGGCTATGTTATCACAGACATCCGCGGTTGCGTAATTTGACTGCTTTGAAAATGACAGAAGCACTCCGTCACTGCCGTTTATCTTCGCATATATGCTGTCTCCGTTATCTGTTTTAACAACATCAGCAACATCCTTTACGCATATGGTGCCTACAGAGTCAGTTCCCGTATCAAACAGCGCCATGTTTTTTATCTCTTTGAGGGAGCTTATTTCATCTCCCACGCTTACAAGATATCTGGTTTCACCAAGAGCCACATAGCCCGCCGGCATCGAGAAATTCTGGGCACTCAGAAGCTGAGAAACAGTATCTGCGGTAAGAGCCTCCCCTATATCAGCTTTCGCAAAAGCTGCATCTCTCGATGAGTTAAGCTGTGAAAGCGCGCTGTCAAGCTGAGATTTGGAGCTGTCTATTGCGCTCTGCGCGCCGTCAAGCTGAGAAGCTGCGCTCTGAAACTGCTCTATGGCGGTGTATGAACCTCTCTCAGCCTGTTTGTATGCTTTTTGGAGCTGCTCTACCGTACTCTCCGCCTCTTTGCTGTTTTTGTTTAATACGGCAAGCTGAGATGTCACATCCGCAAGCTGAGATGTCATCTGCTGCGTATTTTTATCATCTAAAAGCCCTGATTCAAGCTGTGCTTCAAGCGCCTGCTTCGTACCCTCAAGTATGTTTATCTGGGTTGCAAAAGCACTCGCCTGCGCCTGTGCCGCATCAAGTGATGCGGCAGTTTCCGACAGCTGATCATATGCCTTGTCTTTGCCTGCTTCAAATTCCTCTTTTTTCTGATTCAGCTCCGCCTGAGCTCTGGCAACCTGTTTCCTGCCCGACTGCAGTCTGCTGCTTGCCGATGCAAGCTCACTGTTTACAGAGGCGAGCATTTTGTTGTTTATCTTATCTATCTTGTCCTGATTTATGCTCACACTTATATCGGTCTTGAGCATTCCCGATGTGTCTATACCTGCAACTCCTGCGGTTCCTTCAAGCCTGTTCATAAGTTCGTCCTCAACAAACCTTGAAAGTTCCTCCTGCGTGCTTCCCTCCATGCTGACAGCCGCCACATTTACGGGTATCATTGACGGATTTATTTTCATAATCGTAGGAGAGCCTACGGCATCGTCCCATGAATATGATATGAGGTTGACATTCTGGAGTATGTCTACGGAAACCGTATCCATATTGACCTTTTTGTTAAACTCAAGCACCACCATCGAGTAATTTGCATTTGATACGGATTGCACATTTTCTATATTTTCAAGAGTTGCAAGACTTTTTTCCATAGGCTTTGAAATCGTCTCCTCAACTTCCTCAGGCGTAGCCCCCGGATATGTTGTTATGACAATCACATACGGCATATCAATATTGGGCATAAGGTCAGGGGTCATTTTTATAAATGATACCACGCCCAGTACAACCACAAGGATTACTGCCACAAATACCGACATAGGTTTTTTAACACTGAATTTTGACATAAACTTTCCTTTCTTTACTGCTGCTATATGCGTTACGCCAAAGACATCTATATCTTTACGAATACTCCCGTCTGTTCTAAATATATGATATCATACATGCTTAACTGAATCTATCATTTTTGTAACTTGTTTCATACATAAAAAGCAGACTGAAAAATAATCCAATCTGCTGAAATCTCGTGGTTGCGGGAGGAGGACTTGAACCTCCGACCTCCGGGTTATGAGCCCGACGAGCTACCAACTGCTCTATCCCGCGATATTAAATTAGAAAGGTGGTGCCGGAGACCGGGGTCGAACCGGTACGATCGGTAAGGATCGCAGGATTTTAAGTCCTGTGCGTCTGCCAATTCCGCCACTCCGGCAAAAAGTTGGCTCCGAAGGTGGGGCTCGAACCCACGACCTACCGGTTAACAGCCGGTTGCTCTACCATTGAGCTACTTCGGAACATCTAAGTTTATTAACTTTGTCACCCCAACGCGACAATAATTATTATACATACAAACCCTGCTTTTGTCAACAATAATTTTTAATTTTTTTAACTTTTTTTGAGCCCTTTTTTGCGACTTTTTTTGCACTTATCTTATACATTACCGAGCACAAATATTGCTGAAATCTTACCCGATTTGCACGGACAAATTGCGGCAGATAGAGCGCCTGACTTAGCGAAAAATGATTCCTATCAGCTCTCATGTAAGAGTTCTCCCTCTATCCTTTTTGAACCAATGACAGTGAGTGCATCAGGATGTGCACAGGCAGCCGGCTTAGAACTTACTGATCTCTCGTTGCTGTCCCGTTTTACACTAAAAAAGACCAGCATTCACTGGTCTTTT
>CAVJEY010000145.1:0-5842 GCA_963648745.1 Christensenellaceae bacterium Phil1 | reverse complement strand
AAATCTTAATAATTTACTCCCTTTTTTCTTAAAAAGGATTCGTGCATAATATCAGTGGAGGTTGGAAATGAGTAATATTTTAATTTGTGACGATGAGAAAGATATCGTATCGGCTCTCAGAATATGCCTTGCTGCAGAAGGGTATGAAATCTTTGAGGCCTGTAACGGTATAGAAGCTTTAGACATAATTGAAGCAAATGATATTCATCTTGTACTGCTTGATATTATGATGCCCGAAATGGACGGAATAAGCACACTGGCAAAAATAAGAGAAAACCACAATATGCCGGTTCTTTTCATATCGGCCAAAAGCGAGGATGCTGATAAGATACTGGGACTTAATATAGGTGCCGATGACTATATCACCAAACCGTTTAATATTATCGAAGTGGCGGCAAGAGTCAAATCCAATCTGCGAAGATATATGAGGCTTGGCTCAAATGTAAGCAGCAGCCGTATGGAAATCGGAGGACTTAGCCTTGACGACAGCTCCAAAACAGTTGCAGCTGACGGCGAGGAGATAAACCTGACTCCTACGGAATACGAAATCCTGAAGCTGCTTATGCAAAACCCCGGCAGGGTGTTTTCACCCAGAGAAATATATGAAAAGGTATGGAAAGAAAGCCTGATCGGAAGTGAGAATACAGTGGCGGTGCATATCAGACATTTGAGAGAAAAGCTTGAAATCAACCCCGCAGATCCAAGATATATCAAGGTCGTCTGGGGTCAGGGGTACAAAATACAGGGAGTAGGAAGATAAATGAACAGATTGTTAAAAAACACATGGGTTAAAATGCTGGGTGTGCTGCTGTTTGCGGTGCTTATGTGCGCATCGGCGTTTTTCAGTGTATGCACTGTTGTTCTTGAAGCGGAGGGCGCATACAAATACGACAGAGAGACATTCACAGGCAACATTATGGAAACGGTGGCAGCTCACAAAGCAGAGGACCTTATAGATAATAATATCATCTGGGACTATTATGGTGAAAACCATACAGAGTACAGAATTAATACACTTGGGAATATTGCATCAGACGCCGAGCTGAAGAGCAATTCCGGATTTTTCTTTGTAATCAGAGATACAGACGGTAAAGTGATATTTTCAAATTATGACAAAGGCATGGAGTATGATTATTCCTTTAAGCTGAATTTGAATTATACTCATGTAACTGCGAAGGCTTATGCAGTCACAGACTCATCCCTTAATACAGAAGCAGGCAGAATAGAAAATCTTGCAGACAGGGCTTATGACCACAAGGCGGCGGTAATAGCATATGCCGTAATCGCATTTCTGACGGCGATATTCGTGTTTGCATTCCTTGCAGCCGGCGCAGGCAGACGAAAGGGTACAGATGAGATTAAAAAACGCCTGATAGACAGGATACCGGGTGACATCTATACTGTGGCGGCAGGACTTGCAGTCACGGGACTTGCATATCTGTGTTTTATAATACTCAAAGCGGCGGTTGTTTTCAATGATTTAAGCTATACCTTTGCACTTGCGGCGGCATCGGTTACAGCTGCGGCAGGCTTTGCTGTATTTATGATTTATGCGATGAGCATGGCGGTGCAGTTTAAGCTCCACTGCTTCTGCAGAGGCACTGTTATAGGCAGAGTTCTTATTCTGTGCAGAAAAATAATATTGAAGATACCGTATATGTGGCGTACAATGCTTGTTACGGCGGCAATACTGTTTGTGAATCTTGTAATCGTAATGTTTACCAGCTATAACGGCGGAGCAGTGTTTTTCTTCACAGCAGAGGGGCTTGCTGTTCTTGCGGGAGTGTGCTATGCGGCTCTTAACCTCAACAGGCTGCGCGCAGGAGGGCAGGCCATAGCAGAGGGAAACACGGACTACAAGATTGATACGGACAAAATGTTTTTTGACTTTAAGAAGCATGGTGAAAACCTCAACAGCATCAATAAGAGCATTTCCATTGCAGTCGAAAAACAGTTAAGAAGCGAAAGAATGAAAACCGAGCTTATAACCAATGTGTCCCATGATATCAAAACTCCGCTTACCTCGATAATAAATTATGTGGAGCTTCTCAAACAGGAAAAGCTGAATAATGAGATGGCAGAGGAATATATTGCAGTACTTGACAAGCAGTCGGCAAGGCTCAAAAAACTTACAGAGGATATAGTGGAGGCCTCCAAGGCAAGCACAGGCAACCTGCCTGTGGAGCTGAGAGAGTGCAGCCTCGGCATGATACTGAATCAGGCTCTGGGCGAATATGAGGATAAGCTGCTTGACGCAGGGCTTAAACCTGTTGTAAACATCGCAGATGATGTGCGCATTATGGCGGACGGAAAACATCTTTGGAGAATAATCGACAACCTGCTTGGCAACATATGCAAATATGCGCAGGCAGGAACAAGGGTATATCTTGATGTTTACAAAAACGCAGGCAGGGCTGTAATATCGTTTAAGAACATTTCAAAATATGAGCTCAACATATCGGCAGATGAGCTGATGGAACGCTTTGTAAGAGGCGATGAATCAAGAAACACAGAAGGCAGCGGCCTCGGACTTTCGATAGCGGGCAATCTTGCTGTCCTTCAGGGCGGAGAGCTGAAGCTTGCCATAGACGGAGATCTGTTCAAGGCGGCGGTTGAATTTGATGCAATATAGGGAAATGCGGAGCAGGAGATAATGAGGAAAAAAAGAAAACAGGCAGGAAAAAAACGCGGCAAAGGCAGAAAAATACTGATTCTTTTAATACTTGCAGCTGCTGCAGTTGTATGTGTCAGAGGACTTGACGCGGGCAAATCCGCAGAGCAGACAGTGCAGGGATATGCGGACAGACACAACATATATATGTCTGAATATCCGGATGAGATGATACAGCTGCTGGCATCAAACAGAGAGACAAAGAAATTTGTTCTTGAATATCCCGAAAAAAAGGATCTTGAGCCGGAAATAGATTTGAGCAGATATGCGGGCAGAGACAGTGTGCCGGAGCTTCTGCAGTGGGATCAGAGATGGGGATACAGAGAGTACGGAGACGGCATTATCGGAATTAACGGCTGCGGCCCTGTCTGCCTTTCGATGGTGTACATATATCTTACGGGCGATACGGGGATGAATCCGTATCAGATGGCTTTATACAGTCAGAGCAGCGGCTATTATGTAAACGGTACAGGCACCTCATGGGAGCTGATGGGAAACGGCGCTGCAGATCTGGGGCTTGATGTGACGCAGATACCGCCTGACGAAAAGCGTATCATAGCCAATCTTGAAGCGGGCAATCCTGTGATATGCAGCATGGGACCGGGAAAGTTCACAAAATCGGGTCATTTCATAGTTCTTACAGGATACAAAAACGGTAAATTTAAGGTAAATGATCCCAACAGCAAACGAAGGTCACACAGCAGATGGAGCTATGAGGACATTGCCGAAAGTGTGCTGAATATATGGGTATACAGAAACCCGCAGTAAAATTTCCTAAACAGGTTTATGGTGAATCAGAATATCAAAATGGTTTTTGCTGTACCTGAGAATACCGTCTTTTTTCATTTTGGCAAGCTCATTGGAAAGAGCGCTTCTGTCCACGTTGAGATAATCGGCCATCTGCTGTCTGTTATATGGTATGTCAAAAGAATAGCTGCCTGTTTTTTTGATGTACTCCGAAAAAAACGACATAAGCCTGATGCGTATGGATTTGGAGCCTGTATGCAGCACCCTCTGCGAAAGCTGCAGGTTTTTGGATGCGCATAAGGTCAGCAGATTGCGTATCATTGTATTGTGAAAGCCGCAGCTGTTCTGGCATACCGACAGTATGTTTGCAACACTTATGAACAGAACCGAGGTGTTCTCATCTGCGATTACGTTTACCATCAGAGGCTCGCCGGGTACACAGGCATAGGCTTCGGCGAAGGTACCGCCGGGGCCTATGCTGCTTAATACGCTGTTGTTTCCCCATATATCGCCAAGCTCTACTATTACGGTGCCGTCAAGGACTATTCCAAGCTGCTCTGTGCAGGTTCCCTCTGCGAGAATGATATCTCCTTTTTTGTATTTTTTCTCTCTTGTGCCAAGACATTTAAGCAGGGCTTGTATGTCTTTTTCTTTTATTCCGCGAAAAAGCTGAGTGCCGAACAGATTATTTTTCATAAAAAAATCTCCTTTACGTTGTTATAACAACCGAAAGTCATCTCAAATTATATTATACTCGGTGTATAAAATCAAGAAAGACAACAAAAAATATCAAAAGAATCGGGAGGTAAACTTTATGGGAAATCAGATGTTTTGTTTTCAGTGTGAACAGACAGCAGGCTGCAGCAGCTGCACGGGAGCCGCAGGCGTATGCGGCAAAAAAGCAGGCACTTCAAAGCTGCAGGATGAACTTACCGGAGCGCTTATAGGTCTGGCTTCTGCCGCAAATGACAGTAGCGCAGCTGACAGCAGCACATGGAAGCTTATTATCGAAGGGCTTTTCACAACTGTCACCAATGTCAATTTCAATGATGAGACTCTTAAGGCCATGATACAGAGAGTACAGGCTGAGAATGCAAGAATTTCAGGTGGTAATGCAAAAGCCGACTATGATATGTCTAAGCTGTGGAATGAAAATGAGGACATAAGAAGCCTTAAATCTCTTGTGCTGTTTGGCATTCGCGGTATGGCGGCATATGCATATCACGCTATGGTTCTTGGCTATACTGATGATGAGCTTAACAGATTTTTTGCAAAAGCTCTTGCAGTCGTAGGAAGTGAGCAGGGTCAGGATGAGCTTCTTGCCGCAGTAATGGATGTGGGCAAATACAACCTTACCTGTATGGAGCTGCTTGACAGAGCCAACACCGAAAGCTATGGAAATCCGGTTCCTGCGACAGTAACTTTAGAAGTTGAAAAAGGACCGTTTATCGTTATTTCGGGGCACGACCTGCACGACCTCAAGCTGCTGCTTGAGCAGACCGAGGGCAAGGGTATCAATATTTACACTCACGGTGAAATGCTGCCTGCCCACGGATATCCTGAGCTGAAAAAATATTCTCATCTCAAAGGAAATTTCGGTACCGCATGGCAGAATCAGCAAAAAGAATTTGAAAACATTCCGGCTCCTGTGCTGTTTACTACAAACTGCCTGATGCCGCCAAAAGCAAGCTATGCGGACAGAGTGTTCACAACAGCGCTTGTGTCATATCCTGAGCTTGTGCATATAGGAGATGACAAGGATTTCACCCCTGTTATAGAGAAGGCTCTGCAGCTTGGAGGCTATGAAGAAAACAGAAGCTTTACAGGCATTAACGGAGGCAGAGAGGTGATGACAGGCTTTGGACATAATACAGTGCTTGGCGTGGCAGACAAGGTTATAGACGCTGTTAAAAACGGCGACATTAAGCACTTCTTCCTTGTAGGCGGCTGCGACGGAGCGCGTCCGGGACGCAGCTACTATACTGATTTTGTGAAGAAAACACCAAAAGACACAGTTATTCTGACACTGGCCTGCGGCAAATTCCGCTTTAATGACCTGGATCTTGGCACTATAGGGGGGCTTCCTCGTCTGATGGATATAGGACAGTGCAACGATGCCTACAGCGCAATTAAAATTGCTGTTGCTCTTGCAGAGGCCTTCGGCTGCGGCGTTAATGACCTGCCGCTTTCAATGGTGCTTTCATGGTATGAACAGAAAGCTGTCTGCATACTGCTGACACTTCTTTATCTGGGCATCAAAAACATACGCATAGGCCCTTCACTGCCTGCATTTATTTCGCCGGGTATTTTAGAATTTCTGGTTGAGAATTTCGGTATAGCACCGATTAGTACACCTGAAGAGGATATAAAGACACTGATGGGAAAATAAGCAGAATAAAATAATTTACGAAAACAGGTACGGCC
>CAVJEY010000144.1:0-5883 GCA_963648745.1 Christensenellaceae bacterium Phil1 | reverse complement strand
TCCTTTTGAATATTGAGATGCTCTTATATGGGCATCTCTTTTGTCATCTGCAGCAATCTCTAGTTCAACTGCCTTCCCTAGGCTTATTTACAAGCAAGTCTAAATTTTCCGTACCAAAATACCTTTCTGACTTTATTGAGTTAGTATATAGTAAGAATCCATCCCAAAATTATTTTTTTCTTTTACAAATCTATACTCTGTGTAATTTACCCATAGGTTAAAGTTATTCTTTCACAAATCTCTGCTTAAGACTTTTAGTTTTCCGGTATTGTCATCTTTAATTTCCCACCTTGAACCAGCGGGTTTACTAGCTTAGGCATAACATAATTCTTGGACTTGCCGACAAAAGCCACAATCTCCGCTCTCGTTCGCGGAACAGCACAGAAATCTGCAACAGACGCTGCAGCGGGCTCATCATCACTGTACAAACCGTTTTTCATGATAACCTTAAATTCTCCGTGAACGGCAGAAAATATCGGTGCCGGAAGTCCGGCCTTTGCAAATTCATTGCGCATTGTAGGAATACCGGGCGTTCGGAAATATCGACTCCCGGAATTTCAGCAGAAACAACAGTGTTACCGTCAATATCACATACAGTAAAAAGCTCCCGAACAGCAGGTTTCATCTGTTTGCACTGCTCTGTTACTTTCTTCTGTAAATCCTGAGTGTTAATTCACAGCCCATATTGCCAAACTTAATCTCCAAAGCAAAAATATTTGCAGGTTTTTTTGCAAAACAGCATTTTAGGGCTTGACAAAACGCCGCAAATAATAGAAGATAATCAAGTAGATACGGGGCATTGGCGCAGCTGGGAGCGCGTTTGACTGGCAGTCAAAAGGTCAGGGGTTCGAGCCCCCTATGCTCCACCACATAACAGCCCTTGGAATTTCAGGTTCCAAGGGATTTTTTAACGGACACAAAACCCGGTAATTTTCAAATGATCAAAAACATTCAAAACGAAAAAAACACACAGACGACGCAGGAACTGAGAAAAGCGGGGAAAGCCGGAAGATCGGCGCTGCCCGCAGAGGAAAGAGCCATACGGTCGGCTGCAATAGCAAAAAAACTGATATCCTCGGACGAGTTCAAAAATGCCAAGGTAATTATGGCATATAAGGCTATCGGAGCAGAGGTCGATCTGCAGGCTCTGGAAGCTGCCGCAGAATCCTGCGGGAAGCACCTGCTTTATCCTCTTTGCATAAGCAGAACCGAAATGATACCTCTTGAGCCTGCTAATTGCGACGCATGGGTATGCGGAAGCTACGGCATCAGCGAGCCTCTCAGAGAAAATTCCGCAGAATATGCGCCGGAGGAAATCGATCTTGTAATCTGTCCCTGCACGGCTTTTGATGAGAAGTGCAACAGAATAGGCATGGGCGGCGGTTATTACGACAGATTCCTGCCCAAATGCCGGAACGCACGCATCATAGCGGTAGCTTTTGAAGCGCAAAAAACAGCCCTCATTCCGGCGATGCCATGGGATCAGGCAATGGAGAAGGTATATACTGAAACAGCCATGTATGAGCAAACGGAGGTAATTTAATGGATTTTAACAGTGAAATATATGAGCTGCGCAAATGGTTTGCAGGCGCAGACAGCGATATGGTTCCTATACTCGAAGATATTGAGAAGCTGCTTTCGGACGGACAGACCGAAAAAGCTCTTGAACTCTCAGAAACGCTTGTGAAATCGGCTGACAGCCGCGCAGAGCACACAGACTTTACAAGTGCGGAATACTACAATTTTACCGAACCTATGGAGGAGGTCGTCTACAGAGAATTATACAGACCTAAAAAAGACCTTGCATATGCGGATTTTCCCTATGCAGGCATCTATACTCTCTGCGGAGACTTACTGTTTGAGCTGGCAAGATATGACGACAGCACAGCCCTTTACCGCAAGGCCGTCAGGTGGAATCCTATTGCAATGAAATACACATGGAGATACATGGAAGCCGAAAAGAACCTTGGCAACATCGACAAATACGGACTCCTGGCATTCAATTCTTTTTCAAATGTATTTAAGACATCGGAACTGCTGCAGTGCTATATGAATCTGGCATATTACTTCACAGAAAAACACTGGTTTGCAGAGGCTGCAGGCTGCTATGTGCTTGTCCTGAAATATGATCCGGACTACAAGCCTGCTTCTGCTGCACTCACAGTGCTCAGGCAGCTTCTGGGAGACGAATTCTATATGCCGACCCTGCTTGATGTACGCAAATATGCTCACGATCTGGGATTTCCTCTGGGTGCAAACAAAACGCTTCTGAACAGCGCCTACGCTTATGCGCTTGATGATCTGAAGTCAAAGAACATGGAATCTGCCCTGTATTTTCTTGATATAGTTTATGATTTGTCACAAAACGATGAGGTAAAAACGCTGCTTGACAGTATCAAAACAAAGATCAGAGAAAACAGAACAGGCATCGAATAATATATACGGGAGGTTGACCTTGAAAAAAGACAGAGCATTTGTCACAGCAGGAGTTCGCGGAATCGCTTTCGCCCTTATAACTGTCGTGTTTTCGGCGGTGCCGTTTTTAGACGGTATGCTTTGGGCCGTATATATCGGATTTTTTCTGACTATGGCTTTCGGCGCGGACAAAAGGCAGCTTCCAAACTATATATGCAGCCTGCTTGCAGGCTACGTATGGGCTTTTGGCTATATGTACGGTTACAAACTGCTTGAGGAATTTTTTAATATGCCTCATGTGGCAGCGCTTGCGACAGCTGAGCTTGTGCTTACATTTCTGCTGCTGTACATACATATAAGGTTTCTTTCGGGCACGTGGTTTAACAAAATTCCGGCCGTATTTGCAGCTGTTGCCACAGTCTTTGTTTCAGGAAGCATTGACAGCATACCTCTGTGCGCAGTGTCCGCAGCTGCAGGGATTGCGATTGCCGTAATCACAGAAATCATAATATGCGCAGCATGCAGATCCGGAAGCTGATTTGCAGATAAAAGCCGCTGTATTCGTTGGTTTGATACAGCGGCTTATTTTATCCGTTTACAATTCTGTCGTAGCTGTCAGGGTCTGTATTGCCCTCTGTGCTGAACAGAAGCACAACCGAATTTTCATCAAGACCCATTTGGGCTTTCATATCTGCAAATTCCTGTTTTTTGCAAAGATTTATCAGAAGCCCAGTGCCTACAGCTCCGCATTCACCTGCAACAACTCCCTCTTTTGCAAGCCTTCTCATGCCTTCTTCCGTAACAAAATCCGGCAGTTTGAAAAAAAATTCGGCAAAATCTCTCAGCACGGGAAAAGTGAATATATTGGCCTCTCCGCAGTTAAGCCCCGCCATTATAGTCTCAGGGTTTCCGCCTGAGGCGACAAGATGTCCCTGTTTTACCGAATCAAATATACAGGCAGCGTCCCTTGCTTCCATAATTGATGTTTTGAAAGCGCCGCTTCCGTATCTGTCTGTCAGATATCCCAGCACTCCGCCTGCCATAGAGCCTACACCGGCCTGCAGGAATACATGTGTCGGCACAGTGTCACCAAGCGCATCTGCAGCCTCTGCCGCCATATGAGTATATCCCAGCGTAATATCCCATGGTATATCCTCATAGCCTTCAAATCCCGTATCCTGCACCAGATAAAAGTTATGCTGCTTCGCATAAGCTGCGGCAAGTCTGACCGCATCATCATAATTCAGGTCTGTTACCGTAATCTCCGCATCCGACACCTCATGAATTGCATCCACTCTGCACTGTGCTGTACCCTTTGGCATAAACACCACTGATTTACAGCCGGCCTGCGCCGCCGCCCATGCCACGGCTCTGCCGTGGTTACCGTCTGTTGCCGTAACGAATACCGGGTTTTTATCCGAGCCTATATTCTTTAAGAGATTGCCTACGGCATAAGATGCTCCCAGCGCCTTGAATGCGTTAAGCCCGAAGCGTCTGGATTCGTCTTTGAGGTACACGGCCTTTATTCCCAGCTCCTCCGCAAGCCTATCAAGGCTGATAAGCGGCGTCGGCTCATATACTGCAAGGCTCCTGTGATATTCCTGCACTTTTTTATAATTTTTCTCATTAAACTGCTGCGGCAGCCTGCCTCCGACAGGCGTATTTGCATACATTTCGATTTTCTTCATATCTGTCACTCCGAAAGTAAAATATTTTGTCATATCGGTGATATTATGATAACATATTACAGTAAATAAAAAAAGAGGTCAGCAGAACATGGAAACAGAATCGGTCTTAAAAAGATTAAAAAATTTCAAATACATCGCTGTTTTAGAGGGCATTGCCGTAGGGTTTCTTGCAGGTATAGCCGTATCGTTTTTCAGGCTGTTTATAGAAAAAGCAGAGGCTCTCAGAAATATATTCATCAGCCACGATATTTCCGTGTCAGCTTCCCTGCCGTTTATCTGTGCGGGCATTATTATCTGCCTGTGCATCAGGCTTGAAAAAGATGCCTGCGGAAGCGGTATTCCGCAGGTAAAGGCCGAGCTTGCAGGTCAGCTCAAGGCCTGCTGGTGGAAGGTCATCCTTACAAAAATTATAGGCGGGGTTACAGCAATAGGCATAGGATTTTCGGTGGGCAGAGAAGGCCCGAGTGTCCAGATCGGCGCTATGGCAGGCAAGGGGTTTTCACGCCTTACGGGCAGACTGAGATCAGAGGAACGCCTGCTCATAACAGCAGGAAGCGGAGCGGGGCTTGCCGCTGCATTTAACGCTCCCCTTGCAGGTGTTGTTTTTTCCCTTGAGGAAATACACAAGAATCTTTCTGTCGAGGTGCTGCTTGCTTCAATGTCAGCTGCCATATGCTCGGATTTCGTGTCTGCATATATTTTCGGATTTTCACCCGTATTTTCGGTAAACCCCGAATATATTCTGCCCCTGAAGTATTACTGGCTTATTCTTGTTCTGGGAATCGTTCTCGGGGTATGCGGCGCACTGTATAACATCGGCATCAGGTATACACAAAAGGTCTACTCGCTTCTTAAATTCACATGGCTTAAAGTGCTTGTTCCCATCATTTGCACTGCCATCCTTTGTTATACATACCCCTATGTGCTGGGAGGCGGAAGCGGTCTTGTAGACAGTCTCTCGGAAAACAGCTTTACCGTATCCGCACTTCTGGTGCTGCTTGCAGTAAAGTATGTTTTTTCGATGATAAGCTTCGGCTCCGGAACTCCGGGAGGCATATTCCTGCCTCTGCTGGTGCTTGGCTCACTTGTCGGAGCTTTGTTTGCAAAGGTGTCGGGATTTGATATGTATTTTGACAATTTCATAATACTCGGTATGGCAGGATATTTCTCTGCGATTGTAAAGTCGCCTGTCACAGGCATAATTCTCATATCTGAGATGACAGGCAGTCTGTCGCACCTGCTTTCTCTCACACTGATATGTCTTGTATCGTATACGGTCTCCGATATTATGAAATCGCAGCCTGTATATGAGCAGCTTCTTGACAGCCTGCTTGGCAGTGCCTCAAAGAGAAAAAGCGCGCATAACAAGATTATGCTTGAAAGCTGCGTGCAGTTCGGCTCTGCAATGGACGGCAGCAGGCTTGAGAAGCTTGGCGTTCCAAAGGGCTGCCTTGTTATAGCTGTAAACCGCAGAGGTGAGGAGATTGTTCCCGGCGGTGCTACGGTTCTTATGGCTGACGACAATCTGCTGCTGCTTTGCGATGAGGACAAGGTATATGAAACGCAGATGCTGCTTGCAAGGCTTTGCAGGAGCATAAAAAAGCAATAGTACAGTAAAAGAGGACCCTGAAAAAGAGTCCTCTGCTGATCATAGGTACAGATATCTAATTCCCGTAGCAATTACAGAAAATAATCACTAATAAAAGGAAGAAGAACAGTAAACTGGTATCTACACCTTCTCCGCCTAATAGGCCGCAATTATTTGACATTTAATCACCTG
>CAVJEY010000143.1:0-5889 GCA_963648745.1 Christensenellaceae bacterium Phil1 | reverse complement strand
CATGGGCAAGGATCGTTTCTTCCGATTTTTTCTTCCGTCCGTCTGTAGGTCTGAGGTTTTTTGCCCTGATTTCTGTCAGGCACCGCGGTCTGCTGCGGCATATCAGGCGCAGCCTTGGCAGGTGCCGAACTGTCAAATTCCGCTTTGCTTTCTTTGCCTGCTCCTAAGACATTCCTTCTTTCGGTTCTCGTCTGCTCGGTTACGTTATAGCAGAATTTAACCGTCTGCTCCTTGATATCTCCTATCATCATCTCAAACATTGCAAAGCCCTCCTGCGCATATGCAGCGGCAGGATCCTGCTGTCCGAGGCCTCTGAGACCGATACCTGTACGAAGCTGATCCATGGCGTCGATATGATCCATCCACTGATTGTCAACAACACGGATAAGAATCATTCTTTCCAGCTCACGCATTTTTTCTTCGCCGATTTCTGCTTCTTTTTCTTCGTAGAGCCTGTCAAACTGTGCCATGACCTGCTCTTTGAGTTCTTCCTCTGTGAGCATATTCTGCTCTTCAGGCGTAAACTCCACAGGTACATATCTGTCACAGATTCTCTTGAGTCCTCTGTTCATCTCATCTATATCCCATTCGCCTGAATGCTTTGACCCTATAACCACAGGGTCTATGACTCCGTATACAAGCTCCTCTGTCATGTTTCTGATATACCCCTTGAGGTTTTCGCCAAGCAGTACTCTGTGACGCTCACCGTAGATGATTTCACGCTGTTTGTTCATAACATTGTCGTACTGCAGGACATATTTTCTTATGCCGAAGTTCTTGCCCTCGACTTTTTTCTGAGCGTTTTCAATGGATCTTGTCAGCATACCCGACTCGATGGCCTCATCCTCTGCAACTCCCATTCTGTCTACTATGGCTTTGGCTCTTTCGCCGCCGAACAGTCTCATCAGATCATCTTCAAGTGAAATGAAGAACTGTGTGCAGCCCGGGTCTCCCTGACGTCCGGAACGGCCTCTCAGCTGATTGTCTATACGTCTTGATTCGTGGCGCTCCGTACCTATGATGCAGAGTCCGCCCAGCTCCCTTACTTTTTCCTGCTCTGCCTTGCGCTGCTCCTTGAAATCCTCGTGAAGCTCGTGGAAAAGCTTCCTTGCCTCCAGAAGCTCAGGATCATCTGTTGTCACAAAGCTTGTCGCAAACGCGATGGTTTCGCTGTCATATCCTCTTCTGGCCATTTCTCTCTTGGCTTCAAACTCAGGGTTGCCGCCAAGTATGATATCCGTACCTCTGCCGGCCATATTGGTTGCTATCGTAACCATATCGTATCTGCCGGCTTCCGCTACTATCTCAGCTTCCTTGTCGTGCTGCTTTGCATTCAGCACATTGTGTTTAATGCCTCTTTTTTTGAGCATTTTTGAGATAAGCTCCGATTTTTCGATGGATATGGTGCCTACAAGCACAGGCTGCCCCGTAGCGTGAACCTCTGCGATTCTGTCTACGATTGCGTGGATTTTGCCTGCCTCAGTACCGTATATGGAGTCCTCCATGTCGTTACGGATAATCGGCTTGTTCGTAGGAATTATGACTACGTCCATATTATATATTTCTCTGAATTCCTCTTCTTCTGTCTTGGCCGTACCGGTCATGCCCGCCAGCTTCTGATACATTCTGAAGTAATTCTGAATTGTGATTGTCGCAAGTGTCTTGGACTCTGAACGAACCAGCAGTCCCTCTTTGGCTTCGATTGCCTGATGAAGTCCGTTGCTGTATCTTCTGCCGAACATCAGACGGCCTGTAAATTCGTCTACTATTACGATTTCGCCGTCCCTGACGATATAGTCTATATCCCTGTGCATCAGGTTCCTTGCTCTGAGAGCAGCATTGACATGGTGGTTTATCTCCATGTTTTCGGGATCTGAGAAGTTGTCAAGCTTGAAATAGCTTTCGCATTTGGCAACACCTGTTTCGGTAAGAGCAACGGTCTTGTCTTTTTCTTCTATTGTAAAGTCTGTTTCGTTTACCAGAGTCTTGACAAATCTGTCTGCCACATCGTACATATCTGTGGATTTTGCGCCCTGTCCCGATATGATAAGCGGGGTTCTGGCCTCATCTATAAGGATGGAGTCAACCTCGTCTATGATGGCATAGTTAAGAGGCCTCTGCATCATTTCTTCTTTGTATATAACCATGTTGTCACGAAGGTAATCGAAACCGAATTCGTTGTTGGTGCCGTATGTGATGTCGGCCATATAGGCATCTTTTCTCTGTTTTTGTGTAATGCCGTGAATTACGCAGCCCACACTCATGCCAAGGAAGGTGTACAGCTTGCCCATCCACTCCATATCACGCTTTGCAAGGTAGTCGTTGACTGTTACAACATGAACTCCTTTGCCCTCAAGTGCGTTCAGGTACGCCGCAAGTGTTGCAACCAGAGTCTTACCTTCACCTGTTTTCATTTCTGAAATTCTGCCCTCATGCAGCACTACGCCGCCTATGAGCTGAACTCTGAAATGCTTCATTCCAAGGCTTCTCCATGCCCCCTCTCTGCATACCGCAAAGGCCTCAGGCAGCAAATCATCCAGTGTCTCACCGTCTGCGATTCTCTGTCTGAACTCATCGGTCTTGCCTCTCAGTTCCTCATTTGAAAGCGCCTGCATCTGTTCGTCCAAGGCCTCCACCTTGTCAACGATTTTGCTTATGCGCTTAACTTCTTTTTCGTTAAGATCACCGAAGATCTTCTCCATAAATCCCATAATAGTCTAGTTTCCTTTCTTAGTGTATCCGCTCTCAGCTTTGTCCAAAGGCTCCACCTTCAGATTTACTTCCAGAGCTTTTCTTTCATCTGCCTTGGTAACTCTCACCTTGAACAGTTTTTTCTCGCTTCTGTATTCAAAACAGTCTCCTGCTTCGGGGAGCTTGTCAAGCTCCAGCGCAACCCAGCCGTTAACCGTAACCGGGTCTATATAATCATCGACATCGAAAAAGTCAAAGAGCTTTTCGACATTGGCGCTGCCCTTGACTCTGTAGCTGCCGTCATAAAGCGGTATTATTTCCTGAGAAATAACGGTGTCATGCTCGTCATAAATCTCACCGACAAGCTCCTCTAATATATCCTCAAGAGTGACTATTCCGGCAAGTCCGCCGTATTCGTCTATTACCACCGCCATATGGGTCTTGGTGGTCTGCATTTTTTTGAGGATAACAGGAAGCTTCATGGTTTCCGGAATAAATACCACCGGCGCCACATATTCTCTGATGTCTGCGCTTGTGCCGTATATATAGTTATGAAAGTCCTTCTGATTAAGTACGCCGAGTATATTGTCTATATCGTCATCATATACCGGAATTCTGGAAAATCCCGAATCTCTGAATATTTTAAGTATGTCATCCTTGCAGGTGTCAACTTCAATCGCCGCAACATCCACTCTTGGCGTAAGTATATCCCACGCTTCAAGTCCGTTAAACTCTATGGCGTTCTGTATAAGCTCGCTTCGCTCCTCGTCAAGACCGCCCTCGGTTTCGGCTTCTTCAACCATCGTAAGCAGCTCCTCCTCGGTAATGCCCTGCTCCGCGTCCATTTTGAATGCTTTTGCGATAAATTTTTTCCATACGCCAAAAAGATAATTTACCGGTGTAAACACTATCATAACAATCCGGATGCTGCCGCCGAAGCCTTTTGATATTTTTTCGGGGATCTCTTTTGCAAGACTTTTGGGTGTGATTTCACCGAAAACGAGAATAAGCACCGTGGTTACAACAGTTGCAATCGTAGGCCCCAGCGAGCCGTAAAGCTCAACAAACATCAGAGTGGCTATAACGGTTATAAGGATGTTTACAAGATTGTTTCCGATCAGTATTGTCGACAGCAGGCTGTCGTATCTGTCCGACAGCTCGAGCACACGCTCTGCGCGCTTGTCGCCGTTTGCCGCAAGGTTTTTGATTCTGATGCGGTTTACGGATGTGAATGCTGTCTCTGTCGCCGAAAAATATGCCGAAAACATAATGAGAATTATTATAGCTATACTATAGGCTATTATATGACTTTCCATTTGTCAGATTGATACCTCCTCGTACACTCATTTTACACTCCAATTGTGTCAGTTATATGTAGTTTCAGAGAAACTGCCAGTACCCTATTATGCAGTATACCGCAAAATCCTCAAAAAGAAAAGAGGCGGGAGCGCAACTCAAACAAAAGTTGCAGTCCCTGCCTGTCATTTTACTGCTATTTTATCGGCACATAGCCTGCAGCCTCCACCGCCTGCTGGCCTTTGGCGCTCAGTACCCAGTCTATGAAATCATCCGCTGCCTCAGACTCGTTATCCGCAATAACAAACGAGAAGTTTCTGACCAGCTTGTAGTTTTCATCTCCGACGCTTTCTGCATTGATTTTAACCTCGTCCACTGCCAGATCCTTTACTGTCCTGTCAAGAGCCGTCATGGAGATATAGCCTATGCCGTTTTTGTCTCCCGCGACAGCTTTTTTGACCTCATCAGAGGAATTGTATATTGTGGCTCTGTCTGTAAGCTTTTTTTCTCCGGTGGTGTCAAATATCGAGTTAAGTCCCAGAAGGTTTAAGAATTCGTTTCTTGTTCCGGAGGACTCCTCTCTGCTGTAAACGTTTATTTCGGTGTTTTCACCTCCGACATCGCTCCAGTTTATAATCTGTCCCGAAAAAATCTTTTTGGCCTGCGAAACCGTGAGGTTCTCTATATTGTTCTTTTTGTTTGCTATAACGGCAATGCCGTCCATTGCAAACACCTCCACATCGTCAACAAGCGATTTCTCCTCATTTGTAACAGCTCTGGATATAAGGCCTATGTCCGCTCCGCCTGAACGCACAGCATCAATTGCGCTTCCCGAATCCTCCTCCGTAATCGTGAATTTCAGCTCCGGGTATTTATCCTTATATTCCTCTTTGAACTCCCTGCTCATGGTTTTGACAAGTCCTGCCGCAGATGATGAGCCTGTAATCACAATGCTGTCGGTACCCGCAGCTCCCGTATCGCCTTTGTTTTCGTCATTGTCGCCGCAGGCGGTCGCTGCTGCAGTAATCGCCAGAACAAGACAAAAGGCAAAAATTCTCTTTAGTATGTTTTTCATAAACAAACTCCTCTCGCTTTTTGTCTTTATTATTACCCCGATGCGGACAAAAAATACAAAAGACACCCTAAGGCATCTTTTTGCAGTTCTATTTTGCTGTATATTCTATATTTACATAAGGCTCTCGGTCGCTGTCCTGAAGAGATATAATGATCCGGTCACTATCTGTTTTGTATATTACAGGCAGAATGCTGTCACCGTATCTTGCCGCCCGCTTATATGCAATCCGGCATCTGGACACTTTGAAATCCTCCGGCAGATAGTCTTCTGCAATATCCAGATATCTTGCGTTGTTCACATGGCCGTTGACATCTATCTGATACCTGTGAACAGGGGTTTCGTCAAGAATTTGAGGCTCTATATCCCCCGGCAGAGATATTTTTCTCGGCAGATATTCCATTCCCTCATATTTTTGACCCAGCGGATATACAGCAAGCAGATCCTTTGGCATTGCCTCGGGTTTGCCTGTCGCTCTGTTTACATTTGCGCCGCCGCCGTAGCAGGCTATAAGGATATTGCCGTCCTCATCATACATTATGGTGTTTCTCATGCCGTATGTGCCCTTCATCTGAAACACTTCCGTACCGATTATCACCTTTTGACCATACCTTACCTCTCTGACAAAGTCCATCTGTCTGAAAAGAAGAAATGTCACCGCATTGCATCTTCTGTAAAACTCCTGCGTCACGGGGCAGCCGTCAAGCTGAAATCCGCAGCAGTCCTGAAACAGATCAACAGCAGCGCCTATCCGTATATTGCCGTCTGCGCCTATATGGCTGCTGCCTATGGTTCTCTCTATTGTGTACATATTGCACCTCCCCTGCAAA
>CAVJEY010000142.1:0-5929 GCA_963648745.1 Christensenellaceae bacterium Phil1 | reverse complement strand
AACAATACTTGATATACTGGAGCAGACATACCCTGAGGCTGGCTGCGCACTTGAGCATACCGATATATTCGAGCTGCTTATCTGTGTCGTGCTGTCTGCACAGACCACAGACAAAAGCGTGAACAGAGTTACTCCTGCGTTATTTGCAGAGTATCCCGATGCAGCTGCACTTTCACAGGCAGACCCCGAAGATGTTGCCGAATATATAAGATCAATCGGTATGTATAAGACAAAATCAAAAAATATAGTCAATCTGGCAAAGGCTCTTGTCGCTGATTTTGACGGCAAAGTTCCCGATGATTACGACAGCCTCATATCGCTTCCCGGCGTAGGGCGCAAAACCGCCAATGTGGTACTGTCGGTAGGCTTCGGACATCAGAGGCTTGCTGTAGACACTCATGTTTTCAGGGTTGCAAACAGAATAGGTCTTGTCTGCGAAAAAGATGTCCTCAAAACAGAGCTTGCTCTTATGGAGATTATACCCGAAAACAGATGGACAGCCACTCACCACAGCCTCATATTCCATGGCAGAAACTGCTGCGATGCACGAAAGCCGAAGTGTACTGAATGTCCCATAAATCAGTACTGCAGATATTTCAAAGAACTGCCGCGTTAATCATAAACAGGTTTACCGCGGCATGATATTTGTACAGACTAAATGTCAATTAGACAAATCCACTGAAAGTTCCATCTTACTGCATCCATCCGGATTGCTTTTCAGTTTCTTGCCAGTGTCAATCCTTACCTGAATTTCAGGGTAGGATTGTTATCCTTCTGATCATCAGATGTCTGCATCGGGTCCTCGTCGCTTAATATTTCTTCAAGGGCCTTTTGAACCTCCGACAAAACCCTGCCGAATATTCCTCCGCCTGAAACACCGTCTAAAGCTTCATCTGAAAGCTCGCTGCCCAGACTGTCGAACAATTTTTCTGCTTCCTCGCAGGTAAGCTCTATGCCGTTTGCATTTGCCAGAGCAAGCATTTCCTCTGCGGATTTCGCTTCCTTTACTTTTTCGATAAATTCTTTCTTTGTCAGGGCTGTTCTGAAATTATTTATTTTGCCGGTACAGATTGTATATCTGCAGAATATACAGGTGTTCAGGCAGACCCTAATCCTCCTGCCTGCCCTTGTTCTCTGCTTCTTTCAGCAGCTCCGCAAGTATATAGTTTTTGTCATTGCCCGTCCTGCTGATTGAACTCCTTATTTTTTCTTTTGCATTTTCGATGTCGGCTTTGAGTTCGCCTGACGTGATACGTTTTGCGCCTGAGCCGAATATCATAAGCTGCTCCATATAGTCCGAGGTTGCAACAGTAACATCAGCTTTTTTGCCAAGCTCATACGCCAGTTTTTCAATGTAGCTGTCCGCAGTCTGATTCTCCCCGGTATAGACCACGCTGACACCGTTTATTTCCTCTGTTGTGCCGCTGCTGCCTTTGACTCTGTAGCCGTCAAATACGACTATGACCTCCGCGTCTTTGGTGCTACTGTAGTCAGACACAATATCAATAAGTCTTTCTCTTGCAAAGCCTATGTTTTCGGAGTCTATGTCATCCCATGAAAAAATCATATTGTAGCCGTCTATAAGCAGATATTTTTTCCTGTCGGGATCATACTCATGCTTCGCTCTGTACCCGGAGTCATATTCTCTTTCGATCTTCCTTATGTATTTTTTTGATTTTTCTTTGCGTCTGCCGTAGGTTTTCTCAAATATTTTTTTGAGTTCATCATCAAACACCATGTTCCTGTCATTCAGATTTACAGTACCTGTATCAGCGGCAGGTTTTTTATCTAGCACGCTTTTGAGGTGCATATGCTTCTCAACCTCATTCCACGGAACATTAAATCCCGCGCCGTGCGAGCAGAATACAGAGCCTGCCGGATTGTCAATATCAGCCTCCGGATTGTATGCTTTTTCTGCGATAACCTCCTCCTGATTGTGACACACATCATATCCGCAGAAGCTGCAGTACAGTCTGCCTGTCCCTCCTGTGTATGAAAGCACATCGGTGTAATATCCGTTCATGGTCGAAACAGGCGCTCTGCCTGTGATGACAGTCATGCTTCCTGTGCTCTGCGGCTCGGAAACGGTGCCCGCCATTCTCTGAATATCCGAAATCGCTCTGCCTGTCATTGCCTGAGGCACCTCAAGCTGATAGCTGTAATACGGCTCCAGCAGAATGCATCTGTTTCTCATAAGCCCCTGTCTGACTGCTCTGTAGGTGGACTGTCTGAAATCTCCGCCCTCTGTATGTTTTTCGTGAGCGCGTCCTGCGGCAAGTGTGATTTTCATATCCGTTATTTCGGCTCCTGTAAGCACACCTCTGTGTTTTTTTTCACACAGGTGTGTAAGTATGAGCCTCTGCCAGTTACGGTCAAGCAGATCCTCGCTGACATCAGTGTCAAACACCATGCCGCTGCCTCTTTCGAGAGGCTCTATAACAAGGTGCACCTCGGAGTAATGTCTGAGAGGCTCGTAATGCCCCACTCCTTCTGAAACCTGCTCCACCGTTTCCATATATACGACATTGCCCTTGTCAAATTCAATATCGATTCCGAATCTCTCAGCGACTATGCTTTTGAGTATTTCCGTCTGCACTCTGCCCATAAGCTTGACCTCTATTTCATCAAGCTCTCTGTTCAGCTCTATGTTAAGCTGCGGATCCTCCTCCGCAAGCTGCGAAAGCTTCACAAACGCATCATGAACATCACAGCCCTCCGGCAGTATCACTCTGTAGGAAAGCACCGGATTCATAACCGGGAAATAAAGCTCTTTTGCTGTGCCAAGGCCCTGCCCGCAGTATGTGCCGCCAAGGCCTGTCACCGCGCATACTGTTCCCGCGCAGGCCTCCTGTATTTCCGTAAATTTTGCTCCCTGATATATTCTTATCTGCTGTATTTTTTCGCCGCACTCGGGGATAAGCTGTTTTGCTCTGAGGCTTCCCCCTGTTATTTTCATATGGGTCAGGCGGCTGCCCTGCGCATCTCTTGATATTTTGTAGACTCTGGCGCCGAATTCCTCATCGTATTCAGGCGAAATCATAAGTCTGTCAAGACCTTCAAGGAAATCCTCCGTGCCCTGCATTCTGAGAGCCGAACCGAAGTATACGGGGAAAAGTTTTCTACTGCTTACGAGAGCTGCGAGTCTGTCATCTGTAATCGTGCCTGTTTCAAGGTATTCCTCCATGGTCTGCTCATCAGACAAGGCTATATCCTCATAACAGGATTTTTCCGGCGGCAGGCATCTGTCATCGAGCTTTTCCCTCAGCATATCAAGCAGCCTGCGTCTGTCTGTTCCGGGCTGATCCATTTTGTTTACAAATATGAATACCGGTATCTCGTATTCGGACAGCAGTCCCCACAGTGTGTTTACATATCCCGTAACTCCGTCTGCCGCCGAAACAAGAAGCACTGCATAGTCAAGCACCTGCAGGGTTCTCTCCATTTCTGCGGAAAAATCCATATGTCCCGGAGTATCAAGAAGCGTTACGGTTCTTTTGCCCGGTTCAAAAACAGCCTGCTTTGAAAATATGGTGATGCCTCTCTTTTTTTCGAGGCTGTGGGTGTCAAGAAACGCATTCTGATGATCCACCCTGCCCGCCTGTCTTATGCTGCCTGCGTGATAAAGCAGGGCCTCCGACAGTGTCGTTTTGCCTGCATCAACGGGCGCTGTTATTCCTATTGTTATTCTGTCTGTTTTTAGCATAATTCTCCCACAAGACTGAATGTATTTGACTCTGTTATTCTGACAGATACAATTTGGCCTGTCAGATCCTCTGAGGCTCTGAAGTTCACAAGCTTGAAGCCGTCTGTCCGGCCGGAATACGTCATAATGTCATTTTTGCTGGTTCCCTCCACGAGCACCTGCCTGACGCTGCCGACAAGCTCTGCGTTTTTCTCTGCGGAAATTCTGTTGATGGTATCGACAAGTCTGTTAAATCTTTCGTGTTTGACATCCTCCGGAATCTGTTCCTCGAATTTCTCTGCAGGGGTTCCTTTGCGGACTGAATAAAGAAATGTAAACGCCGAATCGTATCTCACCTGCTCTGCAAGGCTGAGGGTTTCGGCAAAGTCTGCTTCTGTCTCGCCCGGAAATCCCACAATTATATCCGTTGTGATGGTTATGTCAGGTACGGCCTCTCTGAGTTTTTGAACCAGCCTCAGGTAGTCCTCTCTGGTATATTTTCTGTTCATCTGTTTGAGAATACGGCTGCTGCCTGACTGCACCGGCAGATGAATGTTTCTGCACAGTCTGCTGCAGTCTTTGTAGGCCTGTATCAGACGGTCCGAAAGGTCCTTGGGGTGAGATGTCATAAATCTTATTCTCTCAAGCCCCTCTATGTCATTGAGCATATATATGAGGGAGGCAAAATCGGTGTCATCATCACCTCTGTAGGAGTTGACATTCTGCCCCAGCAGTGTCACCTCTCTGACTCCGTCCGCCACGAGGTTCTTCACTTCATTTACTATGTCCGCCGGTCTGCGGCTTCTCTCTCTGCCTCTGGTATAAGGGACTATGCAGTATGTACAGAAATTGTTGCAGCCGTACATGATGTTAACAAATGATTTGTGTCTGTACAGCCGTTTGGCCGGCAGTCCCTCTACAATTTCTCCTCCGTCCTCCCATATGTCCGTGATTTTCTTTTTTTCGTTCATCACGTTTGCAAGCAGCTCCGGAAATCTGTGTATGTTGTGAGTTCCGAATATTATATCCACCCACGGATATTTCATCTTGAGCGTATCTATGATATGCTGCTGCTGCATCATGCATCCGCATACTCCGACTATAAATTCGGGGTCCTGTGTTTTTTTATTTTTGAGCTGCCCAAGCGTGCCGAAAAATCTCTTGTCGGCATTCTCTCTGACGCTGCACGTGTTGATAATTACTATGTCTGCTTCCTTTTTATCTGAAACCGGCTCCATGCCCTGCTGCGCAAGCATTCCGGCTATTGTTTCCGAATCATGTTCGTTCATCTGACACCCGAAGGTTATAATGTGGTATTTTTTCATCTGTGTCCTTCCTTCTGAATTTAGTTAACGCTATAAGTATACATTAATTCAGTATATATTACAAACAAAGCCCGCGAAATATTTTTGCAAACTGTATCATTTGCCACACACATTGTCCCGAAAATATATTATAATATAGACATAAATACAAACATCGGAGGTAAAAACAATGTTAGATAAAAAAGTTGTAAAGTTATTAAACGAACAGGTTGTTGCAGAGTTTTATTCGGCTTATCTGTATCTGGATTTCGCAAATTACTATATTGACGAGAGCCTCGACGGTTTTGGCAACTGGTATACAATTCAGGCTCAGGAAGAAAGAGATCACGCAATGCTTTTTATTAAATATCTGCAGATGAATGACGAGAAGGTAGAGCTTGATGCCATAGCAAAGCCTGACAAGACCTTTGCGGACAGAATCGATCCTCTCAAGGCAGGTCTTGAACACGAAAGACTTGTAACAGGTCTTATCAACAATATATATGACGCCGCCTATCAGGTAAAGGATTTCAGAACAATGCAGTTCCTTGACTGGTTCATCAAAGAGCAGATGGAGGAAGAGGACAACGCAACCACTCTGATTTCAAAATATGAGATGTTCGGCACAGATGCAAAGGGTCTTTATATGCTGGATCAGGAGCTTGGTCAGAGAGTCTACTCCGCACCGTCGCTTGTACTGTAATAATAAAACGGGTTCGCATGAGCCCGTTTGTTTTTGAATATCCTATTTAACCGCCTTGTACAGCTCGTCGCTTTCAGGCGGTGTGATTTCTGCCGCACCTCCCTCTGTAATCATCATAATACCGTAATCCGCCGGCCTGATTTCGCCTATGCATCTGATCATGTCAATGCGGCTTTCGAGTTCCGTCTGCTTTTCCGGCGGCGCTATTATAAGCATGCATCCGCTGGATATAAGGCGCAG
>CAVJEY010000141.1:0-5929 GCA_963648745.1 Christensenellaceae bacterium Phil1 | reverse complement strand
AGCCGGTATCGCTGTTTGAGCCGGTATTTCACGATGACGGAGATGCCATATATGTAATGGATCAGGTCAAAGATCTCAAAAACACAGATGCGAGATGGATAGAAAACCTGTCACTGTCAGAGGCTATGAAAAAACTCAGCCCAAGGGAGCGTCACATACTTGAGATGAGATTTTTTGAGGGCAAAACTCAGATGGAGGTGGCAGAGGAAATTGCCATAAGTCAGGCTCAGGTATCAAGGCTTGAAAAAAATGCGCTTAAATATATGAGGAAATATGTGTGAAAAGAGGACATATTGTTTGCCATGGCTCATAGAAAGCCGGTTTTTTTACCATTAAGGAAACTAAAAACAGGGTATGACAGTAAATCAAGAAACTATAGATTTTTCTATGATTGAGGCGTTTTGTATCGTTTTGCTTATCAGCCGATATACAAACAGGCAGCCTGTCAGGATTAAGGTGCCAGATACAGATGCAGAACCTGGAGCAAATAATAACTGAAACAAGGTGACAGTTGTTTTACTGTGACACAAATATGCAGACAGCTTATTGGCAGCACATTGCTGCTTGATGAGGTGTCTGTTTTGTGTCAAGATTGGGGTGCAAGCTTCTTTATAACGGTTTTACTATATGATGTAAAAAATAATAAAAAATACATTGACACAAATTGCAAAATGATGTAATATATTATCAGCAAAACAGCCCGAATGAATGTTAGACAGGAGGTAACATGATTTCGGACAAAGAATACAGAAAAGGCACACAGATATACGATGCTGTATACTGGTTGCTCAATCATTATTGTGAAATTAAATTTTATAACATTGTGGGGAAAAGCGAGGTGGTCGAGGACATATTGGACTCAGAAAAATGCGGCAGCTATTCTATCAGCGATGTGATTGCATTTGCTGATAAAGAAGAAAGCTGCATTCGCAGAGCCAGAGAAGTTATGAACTATGTTCAGTCGAGATACTGCAGCGAGATGGTCAGGGTTATGGACAGAGCCTACGAAATGCTTGCTGAGAAGGGAGGGCATTGTATCATATATTCAGAAATCCTTCGGAAGCGCTTTATGATTAAGGATGCAGACTGGCGGCTGCTTGACTGCATGTATAAAGGATACTACGAGCAGCTCAAGCATTCTGTAGAGAAATACTGCGAACTGTTTGCTGATGTTATCAAAAGAAACCACAGACAGTTTGATGGCTGCAACACCGATGAAGATATTGTAAGAGAAGTGAGGATGATGCAAAAAGCCTCGAGGATACACGGGAAAGACGGCATATGCTACAAAGATACGGTCAGGCTTCTCAAAAGCTACAAAGAGATTAAATATTCGGGTGTTCAGAAGCGGATAGGCGATGCCTTTGAGGATATTGATGACTTTCTGTGCAAAAGATCCGGCAGGAAAAATGAATACGAAAAAGCTCTTGACAGGATAGAGTACACCAATCTGCCAAACAGTATGAAAAAATGGCTGTATTCATCGATGGCGGATACTACCAATGCCTACATATCATTTGTGGATGAAGCAATGAGAAGGATGGGCTGGCTGGGTGATGAAGGCAGAATTAACCGGAGAATGCTGGAAATTCTGTTTACAGATCCGGAATGGGCCAGACGCGCAAGCGAAGAAAAAATAAAGGAAACAGGGCTCACTGCAAGACAGTTTTATTTCAGAAGGAGCAAGGCCATAGAAATGTTTTCAAAATTACTGTGGGGTCCTTTTGGACACAGACACTGTGATTCTGTTTTTTACAGAATGTAACAGCAGAGGTTCAGAAACTGTAGCGGGTTTCTGAACCTTTACTATTGTATTTCGGGTTATTTTACCGCGGTTTCAAGCGCCAGCCTCATCATATCGGTGAAATTTCTTTCCCTGTCTGCAAGGGAGGCTTTTTTTCCGGAAACAAAATGATCGCTTATTGTCATAACTGCAAGAGCGTTTTTGTGATGGTAGGCTGCATTCATATAGAGTGCCGCTGCTTCCATTTCAACGGCAAGCACATTCATGGAAGCCCATTTTTTCCACCAGTCCTCGCCGATTTCATAAAAAACATCGCAGGATACGGTGTTTCCTGCCGTGAAAGGTATTTTTTCGGTGTCGGAGACCTCTTTTAATCTGCACAGAAGCTCCCAGCTTGCGCACGGCGAAAAATGACCCGGCAGCCCGAAGGTATGCTCATAGTTTGAATCTGTTGAAGCGGCGAGGCTTACAACAATATCCCCGATATTTATATCATTGCTGAACGAGCCTGCAGTACCTATCCGTATGATATTATCCACATCATAATAGGTAAAAAGCTCCCACGAATATATTCCCATTGAAGGCATACCCATGCCGGAGCCCTGAACCGAAACAGGGACGCCTTTGTATGTGCCTGTGTATCCGTACATATTTCTTGCTTCATTGTACAGAACAGGGGAGTCTAAAAAATTCTCGGCAATATATCTGGCTCTGAGAGGATCTCCCGGCATTAAAACTGTTTTGGCTATATCGCCTTTGTTTGCTGAATTTGATACTGTACCCATAATAATTTCTCCTAAATAAATTCTATATATTTCTTTGATGTGTCAAGTATGGCTGATGCGCCCATAGGTATTGTAGGCTGAGGATATGTATGTCCCGCATGGAAGCCTTTTATTACGGGCCTGCCGTATGGAAGCACCACATCATCTATAATCCGGTCAAGCGTCAGGCTTTCCTCAGATGCTTCACAGTCTGCAAATATTCCAAAGATTATGCCTGATGCTTCGTCAAATTTGCCTGCAAGAGCAAGTGCAGTCAGGTTTTTATCGATGCGGTAAGGCTCCTCAGAAACATCTTCGATAAACAGAAGCCTGCCTCTGGTGTTCACCTCATAGGGCGATCCGAGGGTACCTGCAAGAAGCGACAGATTGCCTCCGGTGATAATACCTTCTGCTTTGCCGGCTGTCAGAACAGATATTTCTTTGCCTTCAGGGTTATATATCCTGCGCGGCATACATCCGAAGATGTTCTTTTTGAGAGAGTCAATTGTATAGCTGCTGTGAACTGTATAGTCGGTGCTCGGCATGGGGCCGTGAAAAGTCATAAACCCGCACAGATTGTTAAAAACTGTGTGAAGCGCAGTTATATCGCTGTAGCCGACAAAAACCTTTGGATTTTTTTTAATCGTCTCAAGGTCAAGCAGAGGCAGAAGCCGCATGGCGCCATAGCCTCCTCTGAGGCAGAATATTCCCCTGATACTGTCGTCGGCAAATGCCGTGTTTATATCTGAGGCTCTTGTTTTGTCATCTCCTGCAAGGTAGCCGCAGCTGAGTCTGCAGCTTTGATATACCGAAGGTACAAGCCCCAGAAATTCTATCGACCTTATTGACTTTTCCAGAACGTCTGCCGGCACGGGAGATGAGGGTGCTAAAAGCGCCACCTTGTCACCGGGTCTGAGAGGTGAAGGTTTTATCATTTCAGATTCCTCCGTAATTGAAATTCTTTTTTTAATTATACATTACTGCGGCTGTTTATATTCCAGTGAAGCCTTAGGGCTGTTCTCAAGCATATTTTCTCCAAGCTCGGCTGTGCTTCTGCTGATAAGCACTGTTTCAAGCTCACTGCAGTCTGCAAAAGCCTCATCACCGATTGACAGCAGGTTTTCAGTCCCTTCAAAATATCTGACGGATGAGCCTTTGAATGCGCCGTCCCTGATGCGCACTACAGTAGGAGGCAGTATAACCTCTTCGATGTATTTATTGTCACGAAAGGCGGTTTTGCCGATTTTCTCGACATTCAGCAGTCTTGTTTCCGTCGTATCATTAAGACTGTCATTAACCTCGGCCTCGATGTGCGATGGGATTTCAACCTTTGCGTTTGTGCCCAGATAGGTTTTTATTGAGGCTGAGGTTTCAAAAATATAGTATTCAAAATCTCCCTGCGTTTTAAGATAGAATTTCCTGTGCGCTATGTTTGAGCTTTCGTTGATATCCGTGCCGAACAGTCTGTCGATGGTGGCACCGAGATTTATATCGTGTGAGGCTTTGAACAGAATCAGATCTTCTGATTTTCTTATCCGCAGTATTTCTGCCTCAAGCTCACTCCGGTTTTCAAAATGCTTTGCTTCAATACCTAGCTTTGCGGCCTCTTTTACTGTGAAGAGCATACTGCTGCCGTATCCGAGCAGCAAGTCAAGTCTGTGCGCTGCAAGCACCGGGGCTATTTTTTTGTGAGTTTCCGTGCTGATATCGCCAAGCCCCAGAATGTCTCCGAGAACGGCGATGCGTCTGCCGCCTTCAGCTACAGGTATGTCATCCATGGCATCAAGAGTTTTTTCAATGGCTGTAAGGGAGCTGTTGTAGCAGTCCGCAAATATATTGTAGCCGCAGGAATGTATTATGTTCTGACGCATTCCGGAAGGTCTGTATGCTGCAATTCCCGATATGATTTCATCAGGCCTGAGCCTGAGCGCTTTGCCGACTGCGTAAGCGGCAACTGCATTAAGCACATTGTGCCTGCCGGGCACAAAGACCTCTGCTGTATGTTCCTCACCTGCATTTCGATCGACAATCGTGAAACCAAGACCTGCATTTTCAGTGTTTTCGATGTTTTTAGCGAAATAATCCGCAGCGGTGTTCTGCAGGCTGTAGGTTATTACCTTTTGGGTAAACGGGTGAGACATCAGAATTTCATCGTCAAAATTTATAAAGGCGATTCCGTCAGGTTTCCCGTAGGTCGAAAGGGAAAGTTTGTCCTTTGTCAGTTCCTCGCGGCTGCCGTAGCTTTCGATATGGGAAATTCCGATGTTTGTATATAAAGTCATATCGGCCTCAAGCTGCTTTGCCGAAGCGGCAATCGTTCCTTTTTCAAAGGCTCCCACTTCCTGCAGGTACACATTGGTCGGCCTTTTGAGCTTCTGAATGTTTCTTGTTACAGAAAACATTGAATTGTTGTTGCCCTTCGATATGACAGGATTTTTGTAGTGGGCGCGAAGGACGGCTTCAATCATTTCCTTGGTGGATGTTTTGCCTGCAGAGCCGGTAACGGCGATAACCTTTGCCTTGTGTAATGATCTGATATAGCGGGAGGCTCTGATGCAGGCTTCCTTGATCAGGCTGTCTCCGCTTTCGGCGATATCAGGTATGAATATGCTGCTGGGATATGAGCAGGGCAGGCTGGAGATTATAAACAGGCAGTTTTTATTTATTGCCATTGTAAGAGCATCCTCCGGAGTGCCTACAGATTTGGGTGATTTTTGCCAGCACATAAAAACAGAGTTTTCGGTGAGTCTGCGCGGGTCTGCCGTAAAATCGCTGACCGGATGCTCGGCCAGAGCCTCAAATTTTTCGGGAAACGGAAGCTGTGCGATTTCAAAAAATCTTTTGAGCGTAAGATTGCGTTTTTCTTTGTATGCGGCGATTGCAGCTTCTTTTTCGGCCTGCCTGCGCGCAAGTTTTTCTTCTTCGGTTTCCTCGCGTTTTTTCTTTTTGCCAAATAAAAGCATTGTATTATTCCTTCCTAAAATAAAATATCAAAATAAAAAACCATGGGAGACACATCCATGGTTTTTTGTTTGCTCATGCTGTGTATTTAACTTATACACGGGTGGGGACGGGTGAGACTTAAGCGTTCGCTTTGTTGAATCTCTTTGTTAATCTTGAAACTTTTCTTGAGGCAGCGTTCTTGTGAATAGTTCCTTTTGCAGCAGCCTGCATAAGTTTCTTTTCGGCAAGGGCAAGCTTTGCCTTGGCTGTCTCCATGTCGCCTGCTTCTAAAGCGGCGTCAAAGCTCTTTAAAACTGCTTTAAGATGATTTTTGATTCTTCTGTTTCTTGCAGTTTTTTTGTCGATAACACGGATTCTTTTTTTTGCGGATTTAATATTTGCCATTTAAATTCACCCCACTTTATTATTTTTAGCTAAATTCGCAGATTCAGTATATATGAATAAAAAAGAAAAATCA
>CAVJEY010000140.1:0-5960 GCA_963648745.1 Christensenellaceae bacterium Phil1 | reverse complement strand
ATGGCTGCTGCCTATGGTTCTCTCTATTGTGTACATATTGCACCTCCCCTGCAAAACCCTCTTATCTCTATTATATATCCTTTGTCAAATGCTCTGCGCAAAAAGCCGCCCGAACCAAAATTATTCAGCTCAAGCGGCCTGTTTATATCTGCATTTTTTATTTTGCGTATTCTGTCATAAGCTCTATTGCTTTTTCAAGTCCTGCTTTTTCATCTTCATATGTGTTTGCAAGATATTTTTCCTGAGTTTTTTTCAGTTCTTTGAGCTTAGCTATTTCAGAAGAAACATCTGCGCCCTCTGTATCGTATTTATCACCGAGGCTTATTATAACATCGCCAATGTCACAGTGTCTGTACCTGATAAGTCCATCGCCCCATGTGCCTTTTCTGTTGTCAAACAGCTGGTTTTCCATATACTTGCAGGTTTCCTCGTCAAAGTTCATATAATACCATGCCCAGTCAACGCTGCTGAGATATTCGTCATATGCCTCCTGAATATTGCCCGCTTCAAGAGCTTCTATGCCTGCTTTCAGATTTGACACATTATCCTGATAAAGCTCATGCCTGATTATATTATCCGGCTCGAAATTAAGTCCCACAAGAGCGTCCTGAAACGCCTTGTATACTTCCTGAGTCTGTTTGTTAAGCTCTACTGCCGCAGCCTTGTCACCTGACTGTTCAACCTCAGCCATCTTTGCCTCTAATGCCGCTGCAGCATCCTTTGCCTCTGCAATGATATCTTCAAAGCCTGCTCCTGCTGCAAGACTTTCTTCAAAGCTGCTGATTCTGTCAGTAAAGCTCATAGGTCTTACCGCTTTTGAGTCAAGGTCTATTACCAGTTTGCCGTAGGTTTTGATTATATCGTTGAATCCTTCCTCATCAAGAGGCTGTGCATCTGTACTATCGTAGGTCGAGTGATATCCTTTGTCAAAGTAAACTGTGCCGTCACCGTTTTCTGCCACTATTGACGGAATTCCCATAAGCGTCCAGTAGAAATCTTCTGTTCCTGTGCTGTTGCTGTAGTAAGACCATTCATACGGAGATTCCTCGTTAAGTCCTCCGATGCTTTCTATGATAAAGTCTTTAAGTTCCTCTGCACTTCCTGTTCCTGCGCAGGTTTCGCCCTCAACGGTATATCCGCCGTCATTGTTTACTATTGCAAACGCGCCGTCTGCCCAGTCAGGATGAACTGTTGCAATTTCCTCATAAGCACCTGCAGACCAGTCGTACTCACTGCCGGCAACGCCCCACTCCTCTGCACCGTGAATACAGAAGCGTATGGTTTTATCAGGAGTATATTCACTGTCAGCAAGAGCCTTTGCTATTGCCATCGAAACAGCAACTCCCTGCGCATCATCATAGGTCGAATGAAAATATCCGTCCATATGTGAAAATACGAATATTGTTTCGTCTGTCGTTCCCGGAATTTCGCCCCACAGGTTGTGTGAAGTCACATCCTCTGTAACCTTTGAATCGGCATTAAGTGTAACTGTTATTGAATCCTTGCCTGATGCCCTGATTGCATCCTGAAGCGCCCTGCTGTCATCCTCGCTTATAGCCAGCGCCGGTGCATCTGCAGGTCCGCATACATCCTGAACGCCTACTCTGTCACTGCCTTCTTCTGCATAAACAGACATGGCAATAACGGCTCTGGCACCTTTAACCTTTGCCTGATATGCAGGATAGTTTATCCACCAGTTTTCATTCTGATCGACATCAAGCAGCACCAGCCTGTCCTTGACATCAAGGCCTTCATAGTCAGCTGCCGTCCCCTCATTCACATAAACAAGCTCTATTTCCTCATTATCAGCCTGCAGGGTTGTCTGATATCCTCCAAGGTCTATTTTCTGTTCCTCGCCGTCAGCGTTCTTGAATGTAATATCTGCTCCATTGAATACCCAGCCGTCAACCGTGATATCATCCACTGTTATATTATCAAGTCCGATATCCTCCATAACGCCTTTGAGATACTCCATTGTCTGTTTCTCTGCAGGTGAACCGGCCGACCGCATACCCATTACAGGGTCGTCTCCGAATTCGCTTACACTCATCATTACTTCTTTTGCAAAATCCATATCTATGGCAGTATTGAATTTATCAAAATCCTCGCCATAGTCAGAGCCGCCTCCGCACGAAGAAAGCCCCAGTACAAGCACCGCAGACAGCGCCGCAATTCCGATTTTCTTAAACATAATTCTCTCCTTTAATTTATGTGAATTTCATTTCTGCTGAATATTATATCAATTCAGATAATTCTAATCAATTCATTAATCTGCTTCTTTTACTTACTAACTTGCCGAAAAAAGCCACCCTGTCAAAATGGCAGAGCAGCTGTAATTTTTCGTTCACATTTTCAGGTTATTCCTCTTCATAAAGCATATCCATAATGTATGCCGGGAAGAATTTTCTGAGGGTTTCCTCCGATGCAGGTCTGGTACACAGGCTTACTATTATGAACACAGGGAAATTTATCATAAGCCCCCATATGCCCGCGTGTATATCGCACGGGTTAGCCCATACGAAATTGCACAGAGCCACAACTGCGACTCCCGCAACAAGTCCCGCAATTGCACCTGCTTTGGTTGCCCTCGGCCAGCAGAACACGCCCAGCATACAAGGGAAAAGCTGTCCGATAAAGCCGTATGCCACCAGCAGAATATATACAAGCTCCGCCGGATTTGTAAGCGCAAGCGGATAAGCCACCAGAAATACTATCACAAGAAAAACCTTTCTCTGTATTCTGCCTTCTTTTTCGGCGGGTATGTTACCTGCCGGCACAATAACATCATGCGTAAACGTAAACGCCGGCGTATGAAGCTGAGGCTCTGCCGAGCTTTGAGCCGCCGCAAGTATGCCTGCTCCCAGAAGTCCCACCATCCACCAAGGCAGATTCTGCATACAGAACGAAAGCGCCACCTTGTCGGTATCTCCATCATAGCCCTCAAATGCAAACACGCATACAAAGCCGACTATAAGCATCGGTATCATTACAAGATAAAAAAGCGAAACATATGTATACTGTTTTCTCACCGTATCCTCATCCCTGCCTCCGGCAGCCCATACCCAGAACTGCGGCCAGAACGAGAACACCGAAATTATAATTGAGGTGGTCCAGAAAAGCGGAGAGAAATCACCCTTGGCTCCCGGAAGAGTCATATGCTCAGGGCTTACCTCCATAAGCCTTCTGAATGCCTCGCTGACACTGAACGAACCTAGCACAGTATAGAGCACAAACAGACATACCGTAATAGAAAGTATCAGCATCAGCACTCCCTGCATTACATTGGTCCAGCCTATGGCTCTGAGTCCGCTGTTATATACATAAAACGCTATGGCGCAGAGAATTATCAGCTCGCCCAGCCACATAGGGATAGTACCGTTGCTCATTACATTGAGAATATGCCCCGACCCTATAATCTGAACAAGTGAATTGCCAAGCACCGCAAACGCTCCCACTATACCGCACAGCATACGAAGCCCCTTTGACTCAAATCTGGCTCCTATTCCCTCTGCCTGAGTTCTGTAGCCGTATGTGGACGCCACCTTGTTTACTCTCGGCGATATAAGGTAGGAGGAGTATGTTATGAATCCGAGATACACCACAACATAAAGAGCCGCAACACCTTTGGAATATGCCCAGCCCGGCGCTCCCAGAAATGTATAGGCGCTTACATTGCCCGCACCTGTCAGAAATATCATAACTACAAGGCCCATGGTATTACCCGATGATGACCAGTTTTCGACCCTGTTCATGTCAAGTCTGCCTTTGGCCGAAAATCCGAGTATGCAGGCCACAAGTGTATAGCACAAGGTTATGCCGAGAGGTCCCCATGTCTGAAGCATCTAGTGCACCTCCCATCTGTAAGCGATATTGATAACAATAACTGTAACAATCAGGCTTATTACCGACACTGTAAACAGCACCGGCATTCCAAGCAGCATACACGGAATGTTAAACAGGTTGACTATAGGAGATATCATCGAAAGCAGCGATAATACCATCATGGCAAAAACCACCCATTCCTTTGCTTTTCTGGGTCTTACCACAACCCACGGTTTCATTTTCTTTTCTTTTTTAGATTCCATTTCTATATCCTTTCGTATTTGATTCTGCCGTCTATCATAGTCAGATCCACATTTATATCCATAATCTCCTCAGGCTGCGCCTCAAGAATATTTTCCGACAAAACAACAAGGTCAGCCAGCTTGCCCGGCTCTATGCTGCCCTTGATATCCTCTTCAAGAGAGGCATATGCCCCGTTGTATGTGTACATTCTGATTGCATCCATAATGCCTATCCGCTGACAGGCTCCGGCAACAGTACCTGTTCTGCCGTCCGCTCTTGTGACCGCCGTATATATACCGATCATCGGATCAGGCTCTATTACAGGCGTATCGGAGCCTATAGCTGTTATTATTCCGCTGTCAAGATATGATTTGAGAGGGAACATGCAGTTTACCCTGTCGCCGTAATATTTAATGTACATCTCGGCATTATCTATAAAGAAGCCCGGATTCGACACAACCGTCACATTTGCTTTTTTGAGCCTTGCTATTATTTCATCGTTTATTATCGCGCAGTGCTCTATTCTGTGTCTGCATGGTCTTGGGTTTAATTTCTGAGCTTTTTCTATTGATGAAAGTATCACATTCACCGCCTTATCTCCCACAGCGTGCGCCGTTATGTTAAAGCCTGCGTTATGTGCAGGGATAAGAACCGCATCCGCCTCCTCCTGCGTATAAAGCTGTATTCCCTTGAGATCGGGATTGTGATTATATGGCTGTGAAACTGCGCATGACGGACCGCTGGTGCTGCCATCGATTAATATTTTGACATGACCCAGTCTGAAATGCTCATCTCCAAGTCCGCCTCTGATGCCGGTCTTAATGAAATCATTCACCCACTCTATTGTTTTTTCCTTGCCGCAGGCATGATAAAGCAGTACATACATTCTGACATCTATAAGTCCGTTTTTACAGGCCTCCTGATAAAGCCCTATGGTATCGGCGCCGTAAAAGCTGGCATCATGCACACTGGTTATGCCGCAGCGCAGAAACATATCGTTTGCGGTCTTAAATGCCCGCATATATTCCTCCTTTGTGTACATTACCTTGTCCCACATAAATGTGCAGGCTCTCTCCTTGAGAAGTCCTGTCATCCGGCCGTCTTCGCCGATTACCACCTCTCCCTCCGCAAAGTTTTCGGGGCGGATTCCCGCCTCCTCCAGCGCCTTTGTATTGTATACGCCCATATGCAGACAGACTCTTGTAAGCTGTACAGGGTTGTCCGGCGCCGCCTCATCAAGCTCTGCTCTCGTAGGGTGTCTGCCTTCTTTGAGCTTGCCCTGATCATAGCCTGTTGCTTTTATCCATGCTCCTTTGGGGAGCCTCTGCGCTTCCTCTCTGATTATCCTCTGGATTGACGGTATATCGGGAGCCTTTCCGGCACTGCAGTCAAGTATTACCGCAGCATTCTGCCCTCTCATACCCAGATGGCAGTGAGCATCTATAAAGCCCGGGAGCAGTGCTCTGCCCTCAAGGTCAACAACTCTGGTTTCCGGCCCTGTCCAGAGCTTCGCACCTTCATCATCACCCGTATACACGATATATTTATCTCTGACCGCCACAGCCTGACAGACGGTATTGTTTCTGTCCACAGTGACAACCGCACCGTTTATAAAAACGGTATCGGCATACATTGACATACTTCTGTTCATCATGCACCTCCGCAACTTTTCTGAATACATCCTGTAAATATCATATCACATCTGCCGCAAAAATCCTCCTGCATTATTGCATTCCGGCAAATATTTCTCCAAAAAACAACAAAAGCCCCTCTGGCTTCATCAGAAAGGGCGACAGACATTCATTCCTTTTTCAGGTATTTGACAAATTCCTTCTTTGTCCTCTGATAGTTGGCTCTGCATATTGCAATCTCTGTCCCGTTTGACAGAAATATTG
>CAVJEY010000139.1:0-6010 GCA_963648745.1 Christensenellaceae bacterium Phil1 | reverse complement strand
CCTATTGTAAGGGAAGGCATCAGCTTTGACATAAGGTTTACCGCATGATACAAAGCTCCCGTTACGGGTCTTACAAGCTTAATCCACGGTGCCGATATGACATAGGCGGAAGGCACTGCATTGAGCCTGCCTCTGTATCTGTAGTCAAGACCTATGTTGCCTCCCATGCTGTGGCCGTAAAGTACAATCGGTATTCCCGGATAGTTCTCCATCGCGTATTCCAGCAGACCGTCTATATCAGAAAGCACCTCTGTTCTGGGTGCGCAGTGACCCTGTTTGCCTTCTGTTGCACCATGGCCTCTAAGATCCATACCTATCATTTTGATGCCGTAATCCTCAAGTATGGATGCCATTCTTTCGTATCTCAGAAAATACTCACCTATACCATGTATGCAGCACATTATATATTTCGGACTGCTGCAGGAAAACTCATAGGCTTTAAGCCCCTGCTGTGAGGATTTGATACTTATTTCTCTGTGCATAAATCAAACTCCTTTCATTTGATGACATTAAAAATCCGAGTTATTACATTGCGGGACCGTTTGTCTCCGCTTCTATTGAACAGCACCTGATAATGTATTATTTTATGTTTATCGCTGAACCGGTAAAAAATTTTTAAGGAGAAAAAAAATGAAAAAAATATGCTGTATCTGCGGCGCACCCTACGGAGAAATTGCTTTTAAGGGTGAATACATCTGTGACAGCTGCGCTCATTACCTAAAGGATACTTTCTAAAAACTTTCATCATCGGCTTACATAAGCTGCTGAAATGGGACGGATAACAAATATGTGAAAAATATCGTTCGGGATGGTTTTGCTTATCATAAAAATCTGTGCTACTTTTTAATACCGGTTCGGCGTTTTCCCCCTTGCTTTTCTCTGCTGATACGCTTGCGCGTCTTTGGCTTCATCACAGAAAAACCGAATCTGCCCAGAGGCTGGCGTTTGAGCCCGAAGTATTCTCCGTGATTGTATGCCACAAGCGACGCCTTATCCAGCCTGATACGGCCTGAGCTGTCTATATACTGTTCATCAACATGGACTTTGAGAATGTCCGCAATAAACATATCATGACTTCCAAGCTCTGTTACCTCGCGTACACGACACTCTATATTAACCGGTGATTCCTTAATCATCGGACAGCCGACAGTTTCTGATTTCTGGGGCGTCAGCTTCATTTCCCTGAATTTGTCTTTGTCACGCCCGGATCTGACACCGCAGTAATCGGTTGCAAAAGCCAGTTCCTCGGTACACAGGTTGATTACAAACTCCCCTGTATTTTTAATTATATCGTGTGAATACCGTTCTTTTCTGACCGATATGTATGTCATCGGCGGGTCTGAGTTCACTATTCCCGTCCATGCAATTGTAATAATGTTCGGTTTATCGCTGCCGCAGCTTACCATTACGACCGGAACAGGATTAAGCATGGCCCCGCTTTTGAATGTTTTTTTGCCCATATTATCTGTCTCTCCTCAGTTTTTCGAGTATTGCTCTGAATTCTTCGGGAAGCTCACTGTCAAATTCCATATATTCTCCTGTTGACGGATGAACAAATCCCAGTGTTTTGGCATGGAGCATCTGACCCTTCGCGCCGTATAGGGGTTTTTGAGGACCGTATACGGTATCACCTAAAAGCGGATGTTTTATATATGCCATATGCACTCTTATCTGATGTGTCCTGCCTGTTTTTAGGACCGCCTCTATGAGTGTGAATCTGCCGAATCTTTCGAGCACTCTGTAGGTCGTATATGCTTCCTTGGAATTGCTGTATGTAACAGCCTGCCTGAGTCTGTTTGACGGGTCTCTTCCTATCGGGGCATCAACTGTGCCCTCATCCTCTGTAAAATTGTTATAGACTATGGCCTGATATGATCTTTTGATTGTATGCTTTTCGAGCTGTGCCGCAAGGCTTCTGTGAGCCTCATCGGTTTTGGCTATCATAAGCAGTCCGCTGGTATCCTTGTCTATTCTGTGAACAATCCCCGGCCTTATAACTCCGTTGATGGAGGAAAGTCTCCCTCTGCAGTGATACATTACGGCATTGACAAGTGTACCCGTATAGTTGCCTGCCGCAGGGTGAACCACCATGCCTCTGGGCTTGTTTACAACAAGCACGTCATCATCCTCGTATACGATGTCAAGAGGTATGTTTTCGGCTGTCACATCAAGCTCCTGTGGCTCCGGCACCAGCAATTCTATGAAGTCTCCGGCATCTACCTTCTGTTTTTTTTCTGTGCATATCTGTCCGTTCAGGCTGACGCTGCCTTTTTCTATGAGCTTCTGAATGGCGCTTCTTGAAAGGTTTTGCACACTGCCGGCAAGAGCAGCATCGATTCTGCTGCCCTTAATATCGTCTTCAATTGTTATTCTTATCAGATTTTCCATTTGTCCTGCCTTCTATAACAAGCAGATAGAGTATAAGCAGGCCGCAGCCTGTGCATACAGCTATATCCGCTATATTGAATATGGGATTCCATATTCTGAAGTCAATAAAATCTATAACATATCCGTAAACACTGCGGTCAATCAGGTTGCCTGCGCCGCCTCCGGTAATGAGGGCTATGGCGATAAGAGCAACCGGCTCCAGTCTGTTTCTTAGCAAGATAAGAACGACTATCCCGGCTGCCATCATTACAGCCGGAAGCCCTATCAGAAACAGCTCTTTGCCTGCCATAATACCAAAAGCCGCACCGTCGTTGTGTATATAGGTTATATGAAAAAAGCCGTCTATCACCGGAATCGTCTGGCCCAGCGCCATAGAGTGTGCCACTATATGCTTGACAATCTGGTCAAGTGCAACGGTTCCTGCAGTTATTAAAATCAAATACATAGAAAATACGGGGCAAAATCGCCCCTGCTCCTCTTATCTAATGTTAATCATGGTTTTGGATATATCGGCCCTGTCTGCAGGTTCTTCTCCTGTTTTGGGGGTCTGGTCATCTTCGGGCAGACTTCTGACTATTTCGTCTGCCTCTGTGAAAATATCCTCGCTGAGCATATCAAATCTTTCAAGCTCTGCTTCAAGAAGGTTTTTGTATTTTTCTCTGAGAGATGAAACTCTGGTGCGTATGCTCCTGCTTTCGTCCATAAATCTTTCGGAGGTTTCTCTTGCCTCACGCCTGATAAGCTCTGCATCAAGCTCTGCGTTTTTGAGAAGCACCTCCGCGCGTTTTTCGGCGCTTGCCGATATTTCACTCATAAGTTTTTTGGCTGTTTCGAGGGTATCTAAAACCTCACTCTCCGTAGTCCTGCTGCTGGCAAGCTCTTCTTTGAGTTTGCTGTTTTCTTCGGAGAGCTCTTTGTTTGCTCTGATGAGGTTTTCCATTTCGAGAATTATGAGGTTGAGAAATGTATCTACTTCTTCCTCCCTGTAGCCTCTGACTCCTCTTGTAAATTCTTTTTGCTCTATGTCAACAGGTGTAATCATTTTGTATCCTTTCTGTTATGACATCATCATCACAATTCTCAGCAGTATATCTCTTGCAAGCATAATAACAAGGCACGCAAGAAGCAGTGACCAGTCAAACATACCGCCGTTGAATTTTGATGTTATTTTCCTGCAGGGAGCCACAAGAAACTCTGTAAGACCTGCAGATATTCTGTATACGGTCTGAACCCACGGTCTGCTGCCGCCCATAAGCCATGAGCAGAGTGCTCTTACAACCAGCAGTCCGAACAGAACATTAGAAACAATTATTATTGCTTTGCCAAGTAGTATCATTACTGCTCCTTATCTTTTCATCTGGCTGCCGAATTCAAAGCCCTTGTGATCCACGCTTGAATTGATGTCAACATTCTCAGGCGCAAACACGAATATGTTGTTTGCAACTTTCTGGACATTGCCGTTGAGCGCATATGTCGCTCCGCTTAAAAAGTCGAAGATTTTTCTGGCTGTGTCCGATTCAAGTCTTTCGAGATTGACTATAACAGGCTTCCTGCTTTTGAGATTGTCAACAAGCTTAGGCGCCTCTTCAAATCCTTTTGGCTCTAAAACAACCATTTTGAACGGATGTGTGTTTACAGTAGTTCCCTTTTGCATATTAACCACCTTGCTTTCTTTTATCTCGCTTCTGCGGGGTTCAAATGAAGTGCGGGGCTGAGCTTCTCTTTTTTCCATTCTGCTCTGCGCTTCCCTGATTTCTTCTTCTGTGATTTCCTCTTCATCAAAATCCTCAATACCTACAAGATCCTTAAACTTGTCTACAAAACTCATATTTACTGTCCTCCTATAATTTTTTGCTGTAGTCTCTTTCGCCGAATATCGCGGTTCCCACTCTGATGAGGTTGGAACCTTCTGAAATTGCAACTTCGTAATCATGGGACATTCCCATTGATAAATATTTAAAATCGAGATTTTCGTGCTCTATACTGCCGTATTGGTCATACAGTTTTTTTACCTGAGCAAAATAAACTCTCACATCTTCAGGGTCTGCCGCAAACGGTGCAATGCACATAAGTCCTCTGATTCTCAGATTAGGACATCTGTCAAGTATATCCCTTATCATTCCCTCTGTTTCGTCTGCCGCAATGCCGAATTTGCTCTCCTCCTGTGCGGAGTTTACCTGAATAAGTATGTCCATGGCAATATTATGCTGTGCGGCGCGTCTGTCGATTTCCTGCGCAAGATGCAGTGAATCAACAGAATGAATCATTGAAACCTTATCTATTATATATTTAACCTTATTGGTCTGAAGGTGTCCTATCATGTGCCATCTGACAGGCCTGACGCTGTCGAACTTGTCCATTATCTCCTGGACTTTGTTTTCGCCTATATCCGTAATGCCCGCATCTATGGCCTCGTTGATTTCCTCTGCGGTTCTGGTTTTGGTAACCGCACAAAGCAGCACATCCTCCGGCTCTCTGCCTGATTTTACTGCTGCCTGTCCTTTGATTCTGTTAACCGCGTCTATGTTTTCTCTGATGCTTCCCACTTAAACGCACTTCCTTTCGTATTATGGATTTCTCAATATCTCGTCATAGATCTGTATGGTCGATACTGTATTGCCGTCATTGTCATAGTACTGACCTGCCGTCAGAACGGATTCCTTTGAATCCTGCAGAAGTATCTGCACCGGTTTGAATACGTATTCCCCTGCTGTGTTTTTGACATATACGCCCTTCTGTCCGTCCTCTTCGGTGATGCAGGTATTTTGAACAATAAGACCGGAGCAGGTGTGGGTTATGACAGTTACAGTCTCTGTTCTGAGGGATGCAAGTGATTTGTAATATCTGTTGCTTGCAAGGATTATTCTGAATTTGTCTTCCTGCTGCGTCACACTGTCTATCTGTGCTTCAATCTCGCCGTCTTTGAGTCTGACCGTAACCGAGCTGCCTTCTTTGTAGTCGGCTGCGGATTCTTCGTCTATCCAGAAAACCATGTACCATTTTTCGTTTTTGTAGATTTTGTATACCGGCTCTCCTTTGAGGACTGATTTGCGGGACAGATTCATATAGTCGTTTTGTATGTCCTTAACCTGATCAAAGGTCATTTTTTTGATTTTTTTGTAGGTGAATGTGCTCTCATATCCGTCTATATAGTAGCTGATTACTCCGTTGGTGGCAGTGATATAGCTGTCGGACTGCCTGGCGCCTTTGCCCAGTCTCTCAAGCACAGACGAGTATTTGTCCGATGTCTCACCCGAGCCGCTGCCGGATATTTTCAGTACTCTGGTGCCCTTTCGTACTTTTTCGCCTTCATCAACGAGGTATTCTGTCTGACCTGAACTGCCTGCCGTATATACCTTCTCGGTTCTGGCCGCATAGCACTGCACCTCGTCCGAAAGCTCTATTGTGCCATGCTCTGCAATCACTGTTTTGGTCATTGTGTCCGAAAGCTTCGGAAGCAGATATATAACAAAGCACAGAATAAGAACTATGAGTATATATAAATAAATAAATCTGTTTTTCTTTTTTGGCTTAGTCATAAGTATACCTCTAGGTAATTTTACTACAGTATAATGTTTATTTCAATTATTTTAACTCAATATTTACACAAAAAACACCAGCC
>CAVJEY010000138.1:0-6042 GCA_963648745.1 Christensenellaceae bacterium Phil1 | reverse complement strand
AAAGTCTGGGGCTTCCGTATTTCAGAGAGGACCGGTGACGCAGCAAAACAGCAGAGTATGTATGAATCACATTCAGGGTTTGCATACTCTGTTTTTTATATAATAAATTGCCGGTGAGGCACTTTTGAATGTGCAAATTCTGCTTGCATTCGGGGTGTTTTTGTGGTACAGTATATGTTGGTCTGTTACGATTTGCAGACTTATTCAAACAGCACGTCATATGGTTCGGATGACAGGTGCTCCAGCGCAGCGCGTTATTAAAATGGAGTTTGCTCCGGGAGCGATTATGACGGAAGTAAAAAACCAGGAGGAAATTAAAATGTCAGTAATTTCAATGAAACAGTTACTAGAAGCAGGTGTGCACTTTGGACACCAGACAAGAAGATGGAACCCTAAAATGGCACCTTACATCTTCACAGAAAGAAACGGAATCTACATCATCGACTTACAGAAAACAGTCAAAAAAATCGATGAAGCCTATGACTTTATGAAAGAAGTAGGAGCTACAGGCAAGCCGGTTCTTTTCGTAGGAACCAAAAAACAGGCTCAGGCAGCTATCGAAGACGAAGCCAAGAGATGCGGTATGTACTATGTAAACCAGAGATGGCTCGGCGGCATGCTCACAAACTACAAGACAATTTCAGCAAGAATCAAAAGACTCTATGACATTCAGAAGATGGAAGAGGACGGAACCTTTGAAAAGCTTGCCAAAAAAGAAGTTATCAAATTAAGAGCAGAAGCCGAAAAACTCGAAAGATTCTTAGGCGGTATCAAAGAAATGAAGGGTATGCCCGGTGCAATGTTCATCGTAGACCCTAAAAAAGAAAAAATCGCAGTTAAAGAAGCAAGAATCCTGGGTATTCCTGTTGTAGGTATCGTTGATACCAACTGTGACCCTGATGATGTTGACTATATAATCCCTGCAAATGACGATGCAATCAGAGCAGTGAAATTAATCGCAGGCAAGATGGCTGACGCTATCATCGAAGCCAACCAGGGCGAAGATGCGGCAGCAGATGAAGAGGCTCCTGCAGAAGAAGCAGCAGAAACAGAAGCTGCAGAGGCAGAAGCAACAGAAGAATAATTTTCAGGGAGGAAACAAAAATGGCTGTAACAGCACAAATGGTAAAAGAACTGCGTGAAATGACAGGCGCAGGCATGATGGACTGCAAAAAAGCATTAGTCGAAGTAGACGGCAACATAGAGGCTGCAGTTGACTATTTAAGAGAAAAAGGACTTGCAAAGGCTGCTAAGAAGGCCGGCAGAATCGCTGCAGAGGGACTTGTCAGAATTGCATTTGCCGATGACAACAAGACTGCTGCTATCGTTGAGGTAAATTCAGAAACAGACTTCGTTTCAAAGAACGAGGAGTTCGTTGAATTCGTAGAAAACCTTGCAAAACTTGCATTGACGGCAGACAGCAATGATATCGAAGCATTCAAGGCAATGAGCTTTGAGGGCACTACAGTACAGGATGTTTTAACTGCTAAGATTGCTAAGATCGGCGAGAATATGTCAATCAGAAGAATCGAAAAAGCATCAGGTGATGTTGTTGCTTCATACATTCACGGCGGCGGCAGAATCGGAGTTATCGTTGTAGGAAGCGGCGAAGCAACTGATGCCGTAAAAGAGGCTTTAACAAACATCGCAATGCAGGTTGCAGCTATGAACCCGCAGTATGTAAGCCGCAACGATATTTCAGCTGACGAGCTTGCCAAGATTAAAGAAATCACACTCGAAAGCGCATTAAACGACCCGTTCACACTGCCAAAACCAATACTGAACGCTCTGTTAGACAAGGCTGTTGACGGTGTATGGGATGCAGAGGATATTGCAGTATTAGAAGAAAAAAGAGCTGACAAGAGCTTTAACTTCAACTATCTGCCAAACTTCCTTTCACAGGAAGCCAAGGCCAAGCTTGCTGAGCTTGCAGTTGCAGACAAGGCAAACATCGCATCAAACAAGATCTTCACAGGACTTGTTGAAGGTCGTGTTTCAAAGCAGCTCAAAGAAATCTGCCTTCTTGACCAGACTTATGTAAGAGCAGAGGACGGCAAGCAGACAGTTGCCAAGTATCTTGAATCCGTAGACAAGGAGCTTTCAATTGCCAAGGTTGTACGTTTTGAAGTAGGCGAAGGCATCGAAAAGAAAGAAGAAAACTTTGCAGAAGAAGTTGCTAAGCAGATGAAATAAGTTAAATGATTTTAAGGCCCCTGTGCATATGCGCGGGGGTTTTGCTAAATGAACAGCAAAAGGAGATTTAAGACAATGGATATGAAGGAAAAACGCGAAATCGCGGGGGAACTTGCAGAGTTTCTGTCCTACAAAGTAAGAAGCGGTCAGCTTTCACAGGAGGCCGGAGAAAAAATATGGAAGCTTGTAATGCAAAAACCGGAAATGTCAGATGCGGTTACCGATATTCTTGACATGGAGCTTCCCGAAGATGAAACGGTGCGCAGAGTCGAAAGGCTGATATAGCGGCGGATGAATTTCAATCCTGCCGAACGCCATAAAAGTAAAGGAGCTGCCGCAGGAACTCCCTCGGTCACAGGCCCCGCAGGCGTATGCAGCTCAATCATTGAGCGAAAAAGCCTTCTGCCAAGGCTTATGCCAGTGCAATTGCGTGAAACACAAACATAACTGAACAGGAAACAGTATACCTTATACGAGATATTCGGTTTCCTGTTTTATTTTTTTGCTCTGCAATGTTAAATTCCCTGAACAGGGCGGTTTGCTGTGCAGCAGAGTTTCTTACGCTTTGCCCGGCGCTGATAAAAAACCGCAGAAAAACCACGTTTGACATATTGACCTGAACATTAATGTTCAGTTTATACTGTATAGTGACATATAAGCGAGAAGTCTCAAATTTGAGGCTCCTGCAGCATTAAACCTTTTAGGAGGAGGAAATCAGAATGAAAAAACTACTATCGTTATTACTGGCGGTGGCTGTTGCTTTTGCAATTCCGGCAGGTCCGGGACTGTATGTTGCTGATGCGGCGACAGAAGGAACTGCCATATCAACAGCAGCTGACCTGAAAGCAATGGAAAACAATCCGTCAGGCAAATATTATCTGGCAAATGACATTGACCTTTCGGGAGAAACAAATTTGGTGCTGTTTGCGGACAGCAAAAACCCGTTCAAAGGCACACTTGACGGCAACGGCAAATCAATCAAAGGCTATAAGTATACGGCTTCGAGCTGGAAAGAAGACATCGCCTTGTTCAGAAATGCCGAAGGCGCAACCTTCAAGAATCTGACAATGTCGAATGTAAGTATTAACATGACCGGCGGTGGAACTGCTGCGGGACTTGTTGCGGTGTCAAGAAACTGTACATTTAACGGAGTGAAAACCACCGGCACCATCAAGATCAGTAATCATTACATCCTGGACGAAGACGATTGCCCGATCGATGACGGGTGCAAGGCCGCCGGAATCGTGTATTATGAGTTCGAAAAAGGAACATTCACAAGCTGTACCAACGGTATCAATATAGAGCTTACTCATAAGGGTGAAAATGCTCCGGGTGCCGCAGGAGTTGCATACAACGCAGGCAAGGGTTCTATAAAGAACTGCACCAACAAAGGGAATCTCTCTCTAACCCATACTCCTGCTCCGATATTGGGTAGCGGCGCCTGCGTGGCTGCAGGTATAGCTTCGCTTTACAGCGGCAGTGCAGTAATTTCAGGCTGCAAAAACAGCGGTAACATCACCATTACAGGGAATAAAACCACAGACAACGCCTATAATTTTACTTCAACCGCGGTAGGTATACTTGTAAGTACAAAGTCCAGCGTAATATCCTGCTCCAATACAGGCAACATCAGCATAATCAACAATGCCAAGAATCACTTTGGTTCCACAGCGGCGGGTGTAGCCGGTGGCGTAAGCTATGTGGGTAAAAAAGTTTCAAAATGCAGTAACAGCGGCGCAATTTCATACAAAGGCGTTGCGGCCAGCTTTGGCGAAATCTGTATTGCGGGAGTTGTAGCCAGCGTAAATAAGGCTGAACAGACCTACAACAAGGGCAAGATTTCGGTAAACAGCAATGTAACCGCAGATGCAGGCGGCGTCGCAGGCTACTGCTCAGAAATGGTAAACTGCTACAATACAGGTACGGTTACGCACAAGGGCAAAGGTAATGCAGGCGGGATTGCTGCAACCGCAGATGTCCTGAAAGGATATGTGAAACTGAACTATTCCACCGGCAAGGTCAGCGGCAGCAACAGCAAGCTGGTAAAAGGCCAGCTCATAGGCTACTATAGCGGCGGATGGGATGTTGGTAAGAGAAATATCTTCAACAATTACTATACAACATCGGGCAAGGCCTACGGCGAAGCAAGCTTTACATGGAAGCCATGGCTTGCAACAGCAACCAAGGTTTCTTCAATCACATTCTCAAAATGCCCGAAATTAAGCTCGACATACTGGACATCCAAAAACGGCAGACTGATACTCAAAAACAACAAAGAAAAATAATATGAACAGGGGACAGGGAAACGGTGGCTGTCCCTATATAAGTCACTGTGAAGAGGGAGCATCAGGACTTTGAGTCTCCCGCTGCACAAAACATTTTAATGGGAGGAAATCAGAATGAAAAAACTACTATCGTTATTACTGGCGGTGGCTGTTGCTTTTGCAATTCCGGCAGGTCCGGGACTGTATGTTGCTGATGCGGCGACAGAAGGAACTGCCATATCAACAGCAGCTGACCTGAAAGCAATGGAAAACAATCCGTCAGGCAAATATTATCTGGCAAATGACATTGACCTTTCGGGAGAAACAAATTTGGTGCTGTTTGCGGACAGCAAAAACCCGTTCAAAGGCACACTTGACGGCAACGGCAAATCAATCAAAGGCTATACGTACACCTCAAGTGCAGACTGGACTGAGGAGGTCGCACTGTTTGGCTATACGCAAAACGCGACTTTCAAAAACCTGAAGATGACAAATGTCAACATCAGTCTCAACAGCGCAGGCACCGTAGCTTCACTGGTCGCAGACACCACTGGCGGCACATTCTCCAGCATCAGCGTTACCGGTAAGGTTACCGGCAAGTATATGCGTATGGCTGCAGGCGTCCTTGCCTCTGGCGACGGTACATTTACAAACTGTAAAAACAGCGCAGATGTTACGGTTACCAATGCTGACGAAGGATGCACTATCGCAGGTGTTGCTGCGTATCTCGGCTCTGATGCTTCTATGAAAAACTGCTCCAACAGCGGTAAGATCAGCATCAGCGGTAACATCGAAGGAAGTTCTTTCATTGTAGCAGGCATTGCAGGAATCGTCGGAAAAACAACTTCCTGCAAGAACTCCGGTGCAATTACCGTGTCGGCAATCGGAAACGGACAGATGAACGAAAGCAGCGTTGCTGCAGGTGTTGCAGCTGAAGTCGATACTGCAGTTTCATGCGGCAATACCGGCAAGATCAGCATGAAAGCGACCATCGAAGCCGTAGACCCGAACCGGGTGGGCGGCGTATTTGGTAAGGTAACTAAATCGGCAAGCAAATGCTACAACAAGGGCTCAGTCAGCTTCAGCGGCAAATCCTACAAAGGCCTTGAAGTCGGCGGACTCAGCGCAGACGCCTTAAAAATTAATCAGTCCTACAACAAGGCATCTGTCACAGTTAAAATAACGGAAACCAAAAAAGTAGACTACAACAAAATCGGTGGTGTTTGCGGCACAACTGCAGATATGCGTAACTGCTACAACACAGGCAGCGTAACGGTAACAGGCAAAGCTTTTGTTGGTGGTATTTCCGGCTACGCAAATCCTTGGGGCGAAAAGGTCGTAAACAATTACAACACAGGCAAGGTAAAAGCTGCCACAAAGGGAGCTTTCAAAGGACAGGTTATCGGCGGCTATGAAGGCGCAGATATCGTAAAGAAGCGCAATATCTATGATAACTATTACACAGGTTCAGGAAAGGCTTACGGCTGGGGAAGAATTACATATGATAAATGGGTCGCCAAAGCCACTAAAGTTTCTTCAATCACATTCTCAAAATGCCCGAAATTAAGCTCGACATACTGGACAT
>CAVJEY010000137.1:0-6044 GCA_963648745.1 Christensenellaceae bacterium Phil1 | reverse complement strand
AAACAGGCGAGGCTCTGGCGGGAGCGAAATTCAGAATATGGAGCGACAATGAAAACTTCAGCGAGAGATATGAGGTTTCCGATGAGCAGGGCAGGGTTACACTCACAGAGCTTGAAGAAGGCAGATACTGTATCTGCGAGACAGATGCACCCGATGGCTATGTTTTAGATGACACCATATATGAGCTTGATGTTACGGCCGGCAAAAAGGCTGAAGTCAGCATTGATAACAGCAGGATGCCGGAAGATGACACGCCTGATATACCTGACAGTCCCGGGCAGCCTGACATACCTGCTGCGGATACTCCTGAGAAAGTCATAGAAAAAGTGCCGCAGACAGGGGATATTACAGGTATGATGATGTATCTTGCAGTTATACTGGCAGTGCTTTTGGCAGGGATTACGATGCTGGTAAGACGATTTGTGATAAAAGCAGGTAAGATTAGAATTACTGCATCTGACAGGAACAGGCGCAAGTAATTAAGTTGTTTTGAAATGAGAACAAATATGCCTTGTAAAAGGACAGGCAGCAATTATAGCAGAATAGGGTTGACAGACTTTGGAATACACAGTATAGTGATTTTAGGAACTTTGAAAAAATTCTGTTAATATTTATTTATCTTGTGTTCAGAAAATACGAGGACAGTAATTGTACTGCTCCTTGATATGTATGCTGGAATTGTTAACGAAAGGAGCTGTACTGATGAACATTCTGGAACTGTCTTTTTGGTCTGTTATACCCCCTCTGATTACGATTTTTCTCGTAATCAAAACAAAAAAGATTCTGCTTTCCATGGCTGTTGGAATAACGCTTGGATGTTTCCTGCTGGGCAAATTCAATCCGATAAGTGCCCTGGAGCATTTTGAAAGCATTTTCATCGGCACCGTTAATGATGACGGGAATCTGGTGACAGGTTCCATCACAACGCCAAACAACCTTATGGTGCTGCTTTCCATGGTAATAATCGGGGCGCTGATAGGTCTTCTCGTTAAGTCAGGCGGGTCACAGGCGTTTGCAGAGTATATGGTAAAGCGCGTGAACAACAAGAAAAAAGCAGGACTTATAACCTGTCTTATATGCACACTGCTTATGATAGACGACTATTTTGACAATCTGACGGCAGGAGCTGTAATGAGACCTATATCGGACAAAAACAATGTGCCGAGAGAAAAGCTTGCATATTACATAGACTCTACCGTGTGCGGCATAAATTCAATATCGCCCATATCAAGCTGGTCGGCATTTCTTGCAGGACTTCTTGCAACGGGAATGGTTACCGCGGGTATCGAAGGAAACGCCTATCAGATGCTTCTTCGGTCAATACCTTACAACTTCTTTATAATCGCCTGTCTTGTGATGGTATACTGCGTTGCGGCGCTTGATATCAACGTGGGCGCTATGGCGCGCGCCGAACTGCGTGCGAATACCACAGGCAGACTGGTAGAGCATTCGTTTAGCGGAGATGAGGATGAAGAGGGTTCATATGATGATCTGACACCTGCAAAGGGCAAGCCTTCATATCTGATCATACCTATAGTGCTGCTGATATGTCTGGTACTGTTCTTTATGATGTATACAGGAGGATTCTTTGAGCATCACAGCATAGTGCAGACTGTAAGCCGGATGGAAGGCATACGTTCGCTGATGTACGGACTTGTGTTTACCATGATAATAACGGTAATCTATTTCAGAATAAAAAAAGTGGCTCCGGTTACAGAGCTGGCAAGCGCGGCATTTGTGGGAGTGAAATCCATACTTTATGCCAACCTTGTGCTTATACTGGGCTGGACGCTCGGCGGCGTGGCTGAGGGACTTGGCATCACTGAATTTATGATTTCGGTATTTCAGGGAAATATCCCTCCTGTACTTACTCCTGCTATCCTGTTTATTCTCTGCGCGGGCACAGCGTTTGCAATCGGCGGAGGCTGGACTACATTTGCGATTATGATTCCTATTGTTGTGCCGTTTGCGGTTGCAACAGGCGCGGATCTGCTGATGTGCATATCTGCTATAATCGGCGGAGCGGGGCTTGGAGCCACATGCTCGCCTCTGGCAGACACATCGATTGTTTCTGCAACCTCAGGAGAGCTTTCCATTTTAGATCACATAAAAACACAGGTTCCGTACTCTCTGATATGCGGCATGATTGCACTGGCTGCTTATCTTGTGACGGGAATCACAGAAAACCTTGTTTACGGATATATTACAGCCGGGGCAATGTTTGCTGTCAGCCTCATAGTAATGAAAAAAGTCAGCATTTCATCATCTGCAGTTACTGCAGAGCTCTGATGCGCAAAACTGTTTTCTCAAAAAAAAGGTCTTGCTTTTGATGCGAGTTTGTGATAGAATCTCTTTGTTTATTACGGGCGGTCCTCTGGTTTGGATTTGAATTTCACCAAGAACGTCTTGGAGGGAAGGAGGAATATACTCATGGATGTATTACAGGCAATAACTCAGGAATACAAAAAAAATGATATCCCTGCATTTGGTGTTGGTGACACAGTTAAGGTCCACATCAAAATCAAAGAAGGATCAAGAGAAAGAATCCAGATTTTCGAAGGTTTTGTTCTCAAGAGACAAAACGGCGGCATTGGCGAAACTTTTACAGTAAGAAGAATTGCTTCAGGTGTAGGAGTTGAAAAGACATTCCCGCTTCATTCACCTAGAATCGAAAAAATCGAAGTAGTAAGAGAAGGCTCAGTAAGAAGAGCTAAGCTCAACTATATGCGTGAAAGAACAGGTAAGTCAGCTAAAATCAAAGCTAAGAAATAATTTTGAAGGGAGCCTTTCGGTTCCCTTTTTACATTAAGAGGTAATTATGATAGAGTCAATAAACTGGTATCCGGGACACATGAAAAAAACACGCGAGCTTATCAGTGAAAATCTGAAGCTTGTGGATATGGTTATAGAGGTTACAGATGCGAGAATACCCGTTTCAAGCCGCAACCCTATAATTGATGACATAGTGGGCAAGAAACCCAGAATAGTGCTGCTTAACAAGAGCGACCTTTCCGACGCCGCCCAGAACAGAGCGTGGAGCGGGCATTTTGAAGCGCAGGGCTATTACGGTATGACAATGAACTGCATGAACGGCAGCGGTGTCAAAGAGCTGTTCAGACTGCTCGAAAAGCTCAAGGCCGACAAAAACAAAGAACAGGTCAGAAACAAGCCTTTCAGACTGATGATAGTGGGCGTGCCCAATGTAGGCAAATCCTCTCTCATAAACCGTATGACAGGCAAAAAAAGCACAAAAACAGGCGACAGGCCGGGAGTTACAAAAGGCAAGCAGTGGCTTACGCTGTCAAACGGTATGCAGCTTCTTGACACGCCGGGAATACTGTGGCCCAAGTTTGAAGATCCCAAGGCGGGACTTGACCTTGCTTTTTGCGGCTCAATCAAAGACGAGATACTTGACACGGCAACACTTGCCCTTGAGCTTATCAAAGTATTGCAGGCCGATTATCCGCAGCAGCTTGTCGAAAGATACAAAATAGACGGCATCTGTGAAGAGGCGCTTGATACCATGGAGGCTATAGCGCTCAAAAGAGGCTGGATACTTTCGGGCAAAAGAATCGATTATGATAGATGCGGCAGGACTGTTTTAGATGAGTTCAGAGCAGGCCTCATAGGGAGAATAACACTGGAAAGAATATGAAAAAAGAAGAACGAGAGCAGCTTTTGAAGCAAAAGCTTATAGATATGTCTGTATATGAAAAACAGCTTTATGCAGACGGCATCAGCACCGTCGGCGGGGTTGACGAGGTCGGAAGAGGGCCTCTTGCAGGTCCTGTGCTTGCAGCCTGCGTGGTGCTTCCTGAGGGCTGGGATATACCGGGGCTTGATGATTCCAAAAAACTGTCCGAAAAAAAACGAAACGAAATGTTTCGGGTGATTTCAGACAGAGCGCTTGCCATAGGCATAGGTATGGCTGACAACAATACCATAGATGAAATCAACATATTAAACGCAACCAGACAGGCCATGAGACAGGCTGTGGCAGAGGCACAGGAAAAACTCGGAGAGAATATAGGGCATATACTTGTCGATGCAGTGACAATTGACGGCATAGACAGCCCTCAGACAGCCATTATCAAAGGCGACGCCAAAAGCATATCCATTGCGGCGGCCTCCATAATAGCCAAGGTCACAAGAGATAGTATGATGAGAGAATACGCTTTGGTATATCCGCACTATGCTTTTGAGAGCAACAAGGGCTACGGGACAAAAGCGCATTATCAGGGCATTAGAGAGCATGGTATTACACCGATACACCGCAAAACCTTTCTTAAAGGAATTTTGTGATTTCTATTGAAAAAATATAACGTTGATGTTAAGATAGCCTTATTATATGACTTGCGGAAGTTTGAACAGCAATATTAAATATGACATAAAATGAGCCGACCGTTCGGGCGTTTGCCGGAATCTGCCGGCTTTTTAAGATTAATTTCATTAAGGAGAAAACAAATGGAGATAAAAACCGATATAGAAATCGCACAGGAAGCGCAGATGACAAACATCAGAGCTATAGCGGCCGCAGCCGGAATTGATGAGAGATATCTTGAAATGTACGGCAACTATAAAGCAAAGGTTGACTATAATATACTTTCAGAGCAGGAGGACACACCCGACGGCAGGCTGGTGCTGGTTACGGCCATATCGCCGACACCTGCGGGAGAGGGCAAGACAACAACTACAGTAGGGCTTACAGATGCGCTCAAAGCAAAAGGTCTGAACGTAATGGCGGCACTGAGAGAACCGTCACTGGGACCTGTTTTCGGAGTTAAAGGCGGAGCGGCAGGCGGCGGCTATGCGCAGGTTGTTCCTATGGAGGACATAAATCTTCACTTTACAGGGGATATGCACGCCATAGGCATTGCAAACAACCTCATAGCAGCATGCCTTGACAATCATATTCAGCAGGGCAATGCGCTTGGCATAGATGTCAAAAAGATTACATGGAAAAGAGTCGTTGATATGAACGACAGACAGCTCAGAAACGTCATTGACGGCATAGGCGGCAGAATGCAGGGTGTACCAAGAGAGGACGGTTTTGAAATAACCGTTGCATCTGAAATCATGGCGATACTCTGTCTCTCGAAGAATATAGATGACCTCAAAGAAAGAGTCGCAAAGGTTACTGTGGGCTACACCTACGATGACAGACCTGTAACCGTAAGAGACCTGAAAATACAGGGAGCTGTTGCGGCTGTGCTAAAAGATGCGCTCAAGCCTAACCTGGTGCAGACTCTTGAGCATACACCGGTATTTATTCACGGCGGGCCTTTTGCCAATATCGCTCACGGCTGCAATTCGGTAATGGCTACCAGAATAGCTCTCAAGCTTGCGGACATCGTAGTTACGGAAGCAGGCTTTGCAGCGGATCTTGGTGCAGAGAAATTCATTGATATCAAATGCCGCAAGGCAGGCCTCAAACCTGCGGCCGTAGTTATTGTTGCAACCGTAAGAGCTCTCAAATATCACGGAGGAGTTGCCAAGAGCGAGCTTGGAGCCGAAAACCTTGAAGCTCTCGAAAAGGGACTTCCTAACCTGCTGCAGCACGTTGAGAATATAACCTGTCAGTTCGGACTGCCTGCAGTTGTTGCAATCAACAGATTCCCTACAGATACAGAAGCGGAGCTTGCACTGGTTGAGGAAAAATGCAGAGAGCTTGGCGTCAATGTTGCGCTGTCAGAAGTGTGGGGCAAAGGCAGCGAGGGAGGCATGGCGCTTGCAGATGAGGTACTCAATCTGATAGAGCAGCCTGATAATTTCAGATACATATATGAAGATGATATGTCAATCGAAGAAAAAATATCGGCTATAGCCACCAAGATATACAGAGCGGACAAAGTTATATACACTCCTGCGGCAAAGAAACAGCTTGCTACAATTAAGAGTCTTGGAGTTGAGAATCTGCCTGTATGTATGGCAAAGACACAGTTCAGTTTTTCGGATGACCCTTCAAAGCTTGGAGCGCCGAGAGACTTTGATATTACAATCAAAGATATCAAAGCGTGCACAGGAGCAGGCTTCATAGTTGCCAA
>CAVJEY010000136.1:0-6072 GCA_963648745.1 Christensenellaceae bacterium Phil1 | reverse complement strand
AGCTTTTTTTCATTTGATAATGTGCTTCTCTCCAGCATATCAAGGTCTGTGCTGTTCTTTGCTTCTGTAGCTTTTCTGAAAAAATATTCACAGAAAACTTTTTCAGAAAACTTGGCAAATGTAAATACATCGGCTATAATAAGAGTATACTGAATAATAATTCAACGAAGATTTTTTCAAAAATATCAGAATGAAAGGAGCGCCGGAATATGTTTGTTGGACGTCAAAAAGAACTTAATGCTCTTACAGCGGAACTGTCAGACTGGAAGAAAAAAACGGCTGTCCTGATTTACGGAAAACGCAGAGTCGGAAAATCCACGCTGATCAGGGAGGCGGCCAAGTCTTTTGACGGTGTTGTCATAAACCATTTGTGTGTTACCAGTACATTCAAAGGGAATCTGGAGCTGATTTACAAAAGTGTTGCAGAGGGGCTGTCTCTCCCGAATATCAGGTTCGATTCTCTGGCTGATATGATGGATTACCTCAGAACACAGGACAAGAGGATTCTTCTTGTTATCGATGAGTACCCTTACCTGAAGCAGACAAAAAAGAAAAACGAAGTGGATTCCTATATGCAGGCTATAATCGATCAGCTTCCTGAGAATGTCAAGCTTATATTGTGCGGGTCATACATTACGATAATGAAGGAACTGCTTGCCGAAGATAATCCGCTGTTTGGCAGATTCTCGCTGATTCAGCACATCCATGATTTTGATTATTATGAAGCCTCGCAGTTTTATCCGAACCTGACTGTAAGGAACAAGGTGGCCTTTTACGGGGTGTTTGGCGGGTGTCCTTATGTGCTCGAAAACCTTGACACTGATAAGACGATCAAAGAGAATATTACCACCCTGCTCCTGCCGGAAACAGGGCTGATCAGATCTCACATTGAGAACATTATGCTCAGGGAGATTCAGAAAACATTTGATGTAAGAATCCTTGAAGCGCTTGGAAACGGGAAGAAAAAATATACAGAAATCAGAGACAGAATCGGCGGCGATGAAACCGGACTTTTGGACAAGCAGCTCAAAATACTGCTGGATATGGAAACGCTCCAAAAGGCGGAGCCAATAAACCGAAGGAATGACAAAAAGAAGCAGTTTTATGAGATTACCGATAATCTTATGCGCTTCTACTTCTCATTTGTTTTCGGAGCAGCCGGCATTATTGCAAGAATTGGTGAGGAGCAGTTTTACGGCAGAAATATCGAAAAAAAACTTGACCAGTTTGTCAGCAGACGGCTTGAGGGGCTGGTGCTGCAATATTTCCACAGGATGTCCGTCATGGGCAAATATGCGGACATAGAGGACTTTGGCAGCTATTGGTATGATAACCCGGTTACAAAAACAAATGGAGAATTTGACTGTGTCATTAAGCGCACAGGCGAATTGTATGACTTCTATGAATGCAAATATTTTGACAGGCCTATGACACTGGAGGAATGCAGACAGGAAAGAGAACAGCTCAGACACATACAGGGAATCGAGGTTGCAGAAATCGGATTTGTATGCACCGGGGGATTTGATTTTGAAGATAATCAGGGGTTCATACTTGTTGATGGAAACCGCCTGTATCATGAATGTGACTGAAAATAGTAAACACTTTATTTGTACCCTAAAAAGAGGTGTTTTGAAGCTCATATGCTGCTTCCAAACACCTCTGATTCTGCTGTAAGCAGAATATCCGCTATTCCGTTTTGTTCTGAACCACTATCTGCCCCGCATCTCTGCCTGTTTCACGCATTACTATATCATATATCTTGGCAACATCAGACCTTAACAGCTCCTGTGTGCTTACCGTTACATTGACCGAGTTGTCTGTTATTATTACAAGCGCTTCCGGCAGGTTCTTTGTTTTTATCAGCTTTTCTATTATCTGCTCCTGATCCATATACTTTATAATCTTCAGTTTCTGCTCTGTGGCGTTTTTCTTTTCGGCTTCGGTATCCGCCTGCGCTACTGTATCTGTCAGCATGGCTATCACTTCATTTCTGTCAAGAGTTATGCTTGCCCTCTCCTCTTCAAAGGTTTTATCTGTGTTTTTTTCGACTCCGTCATCTGAGGCTACGCTCTCTGTCTCGTTTTTCTCCGGACTGACCTCATCATCTGATATATTGAGGCTGTCAACAAGCACATCTCCGTCGTGCGGAGGGATTTCGCTGCCTGTCAGTGTTGCGACAAGGTCAGGCTTTATCTGCATTACCGCTGCTGCGCATACGATTAGTGCAAGAACGGCAGCTCCGGCTATCCGCCCTTTTTTGCCTATATGTATATTCTTTATTCCTTTTAATTTTTTCATTGATTCTCTCCCCCGTTTCTTTTTTCAAAAACAACCACATTTGATGCAGGTATGTTGTAAACTGCTGCGACCGCTCTGGTTATGTTCTCTTTAATCACAGGATTGCCCGCACCCTCTGCCGTTATTATCACGCCTGATATACCGTTGTCCTCGCCCTGCCTTATCATAACGTCAACCTCACCCACACCGTCAATGTCTGTGAGTATTTCACTGAGCGTCATTTCAGTGCCGCCGTCATCATCTATTATCTGTCTGCGGCTGTCCCTGTCCTGTGTTAAAACATCAAATGCCACAAGCAGCACCGCGGCGATGACTGCGATGGTTATAAGTTTTATGATTGCGTCTTTAGATTTGCCTTCTCTAAAAAATTTGTCAAACATATTCACTCCCTATAATATATTTATTAAATTTCAGGTTATGACAGAAATTCCGCTACAGGTTCTGTTATTGCCGCAAGCAGTATCAGTGAAAACATAAACCTGACATATCTGCCCATGTCTGATGCCGGAAGCAGTATTTCAGTAAAAGACAAAGCAACTGCAATAATGATAATATCCTTTACAAATTCACCAAGCTGGCTCATACCTGACCTCCTCCTATGGAAATTATCACTGCAAGAAATATGAGAAACATAAAACAGGTCAGTGATATAATAACTGCCGTCAGTATAATCGAAGTACCTGTATCGCTAAGCGAGTCTGAAATTCTGTTTTCGCCAAGAAGCTGAGATATTATAGCCGTCAGTTTGTAGATTACAGCTATTGCAGTAATTTTTATAACAGGCGCGGCAAGTGCGCACAGCAGAATTATTATCCCCACAACACCAATGGTGCTTTTGATTACTCTGACGCAGCTTATGGCAAGGTCAAGGCTGTCAGATGCAAAGCTTCCTATGATTGGAATAAAGCTCCCGGCCGCGTATCTGGCTCCATCATAAGCTGCTCCGTCCGCAGCTTTGGTTACTATGCTCTGTATTACCGTAATCCCTCCGAATACGGTTACAAGAAGCCCTGTTGCAAATGCCGCCGCATTTCTTAAAAATTTACCTATCGATGATATGTATTTTTTTTCGAGAAGGCTGTCTATTGCAAACATCACTGATGACAGAAACATTGCAGGGAATATCATATTGGATATAATTGCCGCAAAGGAAGTCACTATGCCTGACACCAGAGGACTCAGCATACCTGCGGAGGTTATGCCGCCGGAAGCCATAATGAGGGGTATCATAACAGGAAGGATTATCTCCATAGTATTAACCATTGTGTCAAGCGTGCCGGAAGCCAGTTCATAGACAATGCCCAGATTAACCATGGTAATTGCCGCAATACTGCTGCTGCATACAAGCAGGGCAACTTTTGATACCGACTTTTCACCGAACGAACCCGAAATGCTTTTGAGAATTCCGAGTATAATGCAGATTGCCGTTATTTCAACACCCAGCATAATCGTGTCTCTGATTTCATATATAAACAGATCCCGTAAAGATTCTATGACATTATCCGCTTCAAAAATGCTTTTGCCCGATGCCGCCGAACTTATAATATCCCTGATGTCCGCATCTCCAAAGACACCGCTTCCGTCCATAAGCTGCTGCAGGCTCTGTGTATCAAGCTCTGACAGCTCCTGCTTCAATATTTCGTTTTTGTCCATAAATCACCTACAAAAGTCTGTCTATAAGGCCTGTGACAGAGGCAAGCACCGGTACTGATATCAAAAAAATCATCACCTTTCCGGCCAGTTCAACCTTTGTCCCTATTGCCGCCTGCCCTGCATCTTTGCAAAGCTGCGCCGTAAAATCAGACAGATAGGCAATCACAAGCACCTTGATTATCACAGGAAAATATTCACGCCCGTACTCCACTTTGCTGTAAATGGCTTCAAAGTATTCAAACAGATTTGTCAGACTGCCCAGTATCATAATAAGCAGGATAACTCCCGTTGCCAAAGCTATGTAAACCGAAACCTCCGCGCGCACGCTTTGGACAAGCGAGGCTGCTGTAATTCCCGCCAGCGCAACCATTACTATCTTTAATATTTCCATTACAGTGAAAACAGCTCCCTTATAACCCCAAAGAAATCGCTGATAAGATTTACCACCATAAACAGTACAATCACCACCCCCGCAAGAGTGACAAGCATAGCCTGTTCTTCTCTGCCCGCTTTTACAAGCACCTGATTCAGTACCGCTATTGCAATGCCTATCCCGGCTATTTTGAATATAATATCAATGTCTGCTGTCATTTTGTCTCCTTTTTCAAATAAGTAATATTACTGCGCAGACTCCGCAAAAGCCGCCCACAGCTCTGCACATTCTGCCTTTTACCCTGTATTCTGCGTCTGCCTGCTGTATATTTTTATCAAGCTTTGCGATTATCATTTCAATCATGGACTGCTGCTGAGCCATGCCGCTTGCACCAAGCTCTGCTCCTGTTTCTTTTAATATCTCAATATCCTCAGGTGTAAGTACACTGTTGTCGTATACACTGTCTGCCGCAAGCTCCCACCTGCACTGAAAATCAGAAATTTCTCCGGATATTACAGCTGTAATAAATTCTGCGGCAAGTCCTGATGTCTGGTTTTTAATTCTTGCAAGGGACAGCGTGACAGGGTCTTTTCTGTAGGTCATCTCTCTTGAAAGAGAAAGCAGCATATCTTTGAAATACACAAGTTCGGATACTCTCAGCCTGTAGCCGCTGCTTCTGATAATTCCGCACATAAGACATGAACCGCCTATTGCTGCTGCAAGAATGAATTTAATCAATTTTCATTACCTCTTTTATTGTTCCTGTGCAGGGGCTGTTTGTGAGAAATATCAGCCTTGAGAATATACCGCTTTTTATCATACCGCCTATGCGGGAGGCTGCTGCTTCCTCATATGAGCTGCCATGAGCAGAAGCGATAATGTTAATGCCCGCACATACGGCAGCCTCTATCGCAGCTGCATCTTCTGCTCTGCCTATTTCATCTGTCACGATGACATCCGGTCCCATTGAACGTATCAGCATCATCATTCCCTCCGCTTTGGGACAGCCGTCAAGGATATCGGTTCTGGGTCCGAGATCGTATGAGCTTTGCCCCAGATAGGTTCCCGCTATTTCAGACCGTTCGTCACACACAGATACCTGCCTGCCGCTACTGCTAAGAAGCCTTGTAATATCTCTCAGCAGCGTGGTTTTGCCGCAGCCGGGCGGAGAGATAACAAGTACATTCTGATCCGTTATGTCGTTTTTCAGAGGCTCTGCAATGCCGATTATTTCCCTGCCACATCTGATATTCACAGAGGAAATATCCTTAATCAGGTGAACTCTGCCTCTGTCAAGAACCGCTCTACCGCATATTCCGACTCTGTGTCCGCCCTCTATTGTTATATACCCTCTGGCAAGCTCCTCCTCGTATGCGTAGTAGGAGTGGCTGAGCAGACTGTTTAAAATCCGGTTCAATATGTCACAGTCAATCAGAATGCTGTCAGTTACGAATTCTCTGCCTCCCGATATAATGCGTATGCTGCTGCCTGCTCTGATGCGTATTTCCTCCAGAGAATCTATAATATCCGACGGCAGAGCTCTGATTTTCTCACCTATATTTACAGGGAGTTTTTTGAATATACTCTCAAGGTTTCTCATATCTTGTCCTCCTTCAATAACACTATATGTGCTGTGGACAGGTAATATTACAAAAAAATATACAGGCTCTCGCCTGTATGGGTTGGTAATTATTGGGTATTCAAATTTTTTGAGGGAGCGCTAATTTGAGGGTTCAATTTGAGGGGCT
>CAVJEY010000135.1:0-6106 GCA_963648745.1 Christensenellaceae bacterium Phil1 | reverse complement strand
ATGATAGGTATGTGTCTTGGACTTGGCAGCGTGTGGCGTTTTCCCTATATGGTGGGGGCATACGGCGGCGGTGCGTTCGTGGTGGCATACCTTGTGTGTATTATACTTATAGCAGTGCCGATTGCGACAATTGAAGCAGGCATAGGCAAGGGAATCGGCAAAGGCATTATGGAGGTGTACGAAGCGGCCCTCAAAAACAAAACAGTAAGCAAAATAATGGGCGGCCTCTGCGCTGTTATATACGGAAGTCTTAACTTTTTCTTCATACCTATAATAGCAACCTGCATATATTTCATATATGCATGCGCCAGAAGTATGTGGAAAACAGTTCCGGCAGAAGATATTTATGATGTTTCTTTAGGCAACCATGGACTTATGCTTGCAATTACGGTAATTATTACACTGTTTGTGGGCTACACCGTATACAGAGGTGTTGATTCGGGAATCGAGAAAATAAGCAATATAATGATACCGCTTATGTTTTTCTTCTTTGCCGGAGTAATAATATTTGAGATATTTGCAATAGACGGGATAGGAGAGGGATACGATTTCTATCTTAATCCTGACTGGAGTATGCTGGCAAAGCCGAGCCTCTGGGTTGCGGCAATGGGACAGGCTCTGTTTGCAATAGGCGTGGGTCCGGGCTGCGTGCTTACATACGGCAGTCATCTGCCCAAAAACGAGGATGTCAACCTCAATATGGCGACAGTATGCATATCATGTGCAAGTCTTGGAGTTATCGTAGGCATGGCTATCATACCGCCTTGCATTGCACTTGGGCTGAACCCTGAATCGGGAGCCAAGCTCATATTCGTGGTGCTTCCTGCCCTGTTTGAAATTCTGCCCCTTGGCAATATAATAGGAATCCTTATATTCTTTGCTATATTCTTTGCGGCAATTACTACGGCAATAGCTCAGCTTGAAGTTCCGGTATCGACATTTATGAACGGATTTAAGCTGTCCAGAGGAAAGACTGCAATTGCGGCAACAGCCATAACTATGGCGGCAGCCTGTCTTGCAATATACAGTGATACATTCCTGAACTTCTTCTCGGATTTTGCGGGAAATTACGGTTTCACGATTACAGCAGGCATAGGCTCCATAGTATACGGATGGGTATACGGAGTTGACAGAATAAGAAAAGAATATCTGAACCCGACAAGCGATATTGTGTACGGCAGATGGTTTACGGTATGGACTAAATATGTGGCTATTCCGATTCTTGTTCTGGTAATGCTTAATTCACTGTTCCCTGTGATGGGATAATAGGAGGGCACTGATATGATGACAGGTACTGTAATTACACTTGCGGTAATAGTGGTAATATTATTCGGCGGCAACGCAGTACTGCTTGCAAAAGCGCTTACCGTAAAAAAAGAAAAAGAGGAAATATAAAATGCTGAAAGACAGACGATACGGATATATAACTTCCGAAAACAGAAACACTAAAATAGCTACGCTGGATCACCAGCAGATTTCAGGCTACGGTGTGGGCATAGTATACATCGAAAATGTAAACTATCCTTTGATTCCCGGAAATGTCGTAAACGCATATACATACGATTTTCCGGTGAGAATGATGCCTGTTAAAAACCTTACAAACGACAGGCTGTTCAATGCTGACCCGACAATCAAAGATGATGTGATTGAAGCAGCGCAGCATATGGTCAGATACGAAGGCGTGCGTGCAATATGCTCGGCCTGCGGATTTTTCGGAAACTATCACAAAGATGTTGCCGCAGCGCTTGATGTGCCTGTTGCAATGTCAAGTCTGGTGCAGATACCGTGGATAAGAACTCTGCTCAAACCCAATCAGAAGATAGGTATTCTGACGGCAAACGGAGCTTCGGTAAACGACAATCTGCTTCACTGCTGCGGAGTTGAAAACACAGATAACCTTGTAATAAAGGGCATGGAGGACTCCAAAGAGTTTTCTGCCGTGGTTACAATGACGCCTGTGTTTGACAATAAAATCGCAAGAGAAGAGCTTGTTAAAGCAGCCGGGGATATGGTAAAGGAAAACCCCGATATAGGCGCAATACTTCTTGAATGCAGTGATATGCCGCCGTATGCGGCAGACATTCAGGCTGCGGTGCAGCTTCCTGTGTTCGACTTTATAACCCTTATAAAATGGATGCAGAGCGCAGTGATGCAAAGACCTTACTGCGGCTGGATGTAAACAGGACAATATGCCGGTGCCGGCAGGATAATCTCTATCTGTATTTGCAGTTTTGTGGTTTTGCAGTTTTGTGTGTATGTGAATACAGACAGGGGATTTGAGGGCTGATGCCGGCAGGTTATCAGATTTTGAGGGGACTTCATCTGCCGCTTTCAGGCAGGTGAGGTCTTTTTGAATATGTTAATAAAGTAGTAGAGAGGAAATAAAAAATGTACGATTACAAAAAAGAAAGAGGATACTGGCAGGGTACAGGCGCTTCAAACAGAAGAGCGATGTACAAAGCGGCAGGATATAACGGTGATGATATAGCAGACAAACCGCATATCGGCATAGCAAATACCTTCTTTGAAGGTTCACCGGGTACAGGGCATCTGAGAACTCTTGCCGATTCCGTCAAAAAAGGAATATGGATTAACGGAGGCGTTCCTATAGAATTCGGAGTGCCTGCCACCTGCGGCAATATGGCAACCGGCTCAAACGGCCTCAGATATGAACTTGTTTTGAGAGATGTTGTGGCAATGTCTATAGAAAACGTTGCAAGAGTGCATAAATTTGACGGGCTGGTAATAATGGCATCGTGCGATAATATAATTGCGGGAGCATATCTTGCGGCTCTGAGGACAGGAATTCCTGTTACGGTTGTTACGGGAGGCCCTATGTATACAGGTAAATGCAACGGAAGAAACATTGTGCAGGCTGAAATAGATATTGCAGCAATAAAAGGCGATGCGGATTTCCTTGAAATCGCAGAAGACTACGGATGTCCGTCATTTGGAGCGTGCCCGTCAATGGGAACCGCCAATACAATGCAGATTTTAGGAGAGGCTCTCAATCTGGTGATTCCGGGTACTGCGACAATTCCGGCAGCAGACAGCATGAAACTTCGAAAATGCATAGATGCCGGTAAATTCATAGTAGACCTCACCAAAAAAGGCGTATGCCCGGAAGATATAATTACCAGAAATGTTCTGCTGAATACTGTTATGCTGGATATGGCGATAGCAGGGTCAACAAATGCAGTGCTCCATATCCTTGCATACGGCAGAGAGCTTGGTATTGATATAACATTAGATGATTTTGACAGAATCGCAAACGAAATAAAATGTATAGCGGGAGTGATTCCAAGCGGACCGTACAGCGTCATAGACCTGTATGAATCAGGCGGTGTGCCCGCAGTAATGAAAAGGCTTCAGAAAAAACTGTATACGGATGAGCCTATGATTACAGGCGGTACATGGGGAGAATTTTTAGACGGCATAAATGTACCGGAAGGCGGCATAATTAAAACGCTTGACAATCCTGTGATAGATACCGCGGGAATGCGTATCCTGAAAGGAAATCTTTCTCCAAAGGGTGCAGTATGCCGTCCGACAGGATTTCCGGAAAACATGTGGGAATTCAGAGGCCCTGCCAGAGTGTTTGATATGGAAGAAGATGCGGCAGAGGCAATAAAAAATGATGAAATAAATGCGGGAGAGGTCATCGTAATAAGATATGAAGGCTGCAAAGGCTCTCCGGGGATGAATGAGCTTATGAAAGCGACAGACGGGCTTGTGGCAAAAGGGCTGCAGGATAAGGTTGCACTTATTGCTGACGGCAGATTTTCAGGATTCAATCACGGCTCAATCATAGGTCATATATCACCTGAGGCTTACGAGGGAGGCCTTATAGCATTTGCAGAGGACGGCGACATCATATCATACAGTCTCAAAGAAGGAACAATTGAGCTTGAGGTCAGCGATGAAGTAATCGAAAAAAGAAAACAGAACTGGAACAGACCGGAGCCAAAGATAAAATCAGGAGTACTTGCAATATACGGAGCTTTGTGCAGTCCGGCAGAAGACGGCGGCGCAATACAGAACTGGATAAAGTAAGCATATTCATATTCCGAATGAGAAGCATAAGATAATTGAACGTGCGCTGCTTCGTAAATATTGTATAATCTATATGTAAAAACAAGACACCCGGCGATTGTATTGATAATAGTGTAGTTAATTTTCCGGATAAATAATCTGGCTGCCGGGTGTGTATTGCAGCTATGAAACCGCAAAATCAGTATATGAAAATGCTGCGGTTTGGTATATAATTGTTGTAACAGGAGAGAAGAGTTGAAAAAGAGAAGATTAGCCCTTATAGGCAGCGGCAGCCTTGCAGGTATAATTGCAGACGCATACGACAGACAGCTGCTTACAGAATACGAGCCTGTAGCTGTTATGGGCAGAACCGAAAGCAAAACGGCGCATCTTGCACACAGACTGGGATGCAGGGCGGTGTTTACAACAGATGAACTGCTTGAAGCAGAGCCGGATATTATCGTTGAGGCTGCATCCGTGCAGGCGGTAAAGGACAGTGTTTTCAAAATCGCTGACAGCGGTACTGATTTTGCGGCATTATCTACAGGCGCTTTTGCCGACAGTACGTTTTTTAATCAGGTTAAAGACCGCTTTGCCCGAAACAATGCGAAGCTTTACATACCTGCAGGCGCTGTGGGAGGTCTTGATGCAATGCAGGCAATTTCACTTATGGGAGACTGCAGCGCGGAGTTTTCAATGAGAAAAGGTCCTGATACATATGCGGGGACAGGGATATTCACAGAAGATATGCTTCATATCACAGAAGAAACCCTTGTGTTTTCAGGAACTGCATCGGAGGTAATAAAGCTGATGCCCACAAAGGTCAATGTGGCGGTTACAGCATCTCTTGCAGCGGCAGGGGCAGACAATCTCAAAGCACGGATATATGCGGTGCCCGGAATGAAAACCGATGATATACGGATTGACATAAAAGGCGAGGATGCTTCGGCACATTTACAATTTTGTTCAAAACCAAGTGATATAACTGCGTGGAGCATTGTCGCACTGCTCAGAAATATTGTATCACCTGTGGTTTACTATTAGAGAGGAGTGGATTATACTATGAAAAAAAATCTTGGAGCAAACACACTTGCATTTCCGACCCCGGTGTTTATCGTGGGAACATACAATGAGGACGGCAGCCCGAATGCAATGAATGTTGCATGGGGAGGCGTTGCGGCATCGGTTCCGCCTGCAGTTGCAATATCAATCAGAGAAGAAAGAAAAACCTATGAAAACATCAGAAACAGGGGGGCATTCACCGTAAACATTGCAGATGAGGCTCATATTGCGGAAGCAGACTATTTCGGACTCGTATCGGGCAGTGAGGCAAGCAAGTTTGACAATGTGGATGTGACGGCTGTTAAATCGGAATTTGTGGACGCCCCATATATAGAGGAGTTTCCTGTAGCTATGGAATGCAAGGTTATGGATATTCGCGAGGTGGGAGGACACATACACATTATAGGTGAGATTCTCAATGTTGTTGCGGATGAAGATGTATTAAATGACAAGGGCATCATAGATGTCCGGAAGGTAAAGGCCATAGCCTATGACCCTGCTGACAACAATTACACTGCCGCAAGCAAAATAGTCGGCAAGGCATTCTCGGCTGGACTTCCGATTCTGAACAGAAGCAGGCAGAAGTAATGCTTCGGAATGAGGAAGAACATAAGGGCTATAAGTAAATGAAATCAACCTTAACAGGGTTAGTTATGCGGGAATATCGTTATATGCGATGTTCCCGGGGCAATCGCGTAAAACACAAGTATAATCGAGCAGGAAACAGTATACCTTATACGTGGTATTCGGTTTCCTGCTTTATTTTTTTGCTCTGAAATGTTAAATTCTCTGATAAAGGTAATTTGAATATCCAAAGACTCTAAGAGAAACATCTCTGCAGCAGTGACTGCACCGGGTACATGGATATGGAGATGATGTGGGGAGTTAGAAAATAGCGTGAACAAGGGGCAAAACGATGTAAGTTTTGAATTGTTTTGGGATAATAAAAATATATTACTAAAAAATAACAGAAATATATTGACAAACAATCTATGCGCTGGTAATATATAAC
>CAVJEY010000134.1:0-6110 GCA_963648745.1 Christensenellaceae bacterium Phil1 | reverse complement strand
GGCACAGAGGCCCGTTGAGAAAACCTCTGTTTACAAATCTGCCCGTCTTGAGGGCTGCAAATATAACTTCGGAAATCCAGCCCATTATTGCATATGCCGCAAAAAACAGCAGGATTTCATCAATTTCAAAAAACATTTTAATTTCTCCTCCGTATGCATATATATTACCATATAACCGGTTTTTTCTCAATATTCCCTCACCGATTTTGCCGCGCAAGGCATATCTCAGGTCAAGTACGCATATATTGCATTAAAAAGTTAAGACAATATGGCTTGAGGTGGTTTAATGAAAGATTATATAGAAGACAGAGTCTTGGAGCTGGCCGGTTACATCACTGAAACCGGTTCTACGGTAAGAGCCGCAGCTAAGAAATTCAAAATATCAAAATCTACCGTACATAAGGATATTACTGAGAGACTGAAAGAGATAAATCCGGCTCTTGCCTCGGAGGTAAAGGCCGTTTTAGACAACAACAAGGCTGAGCGCCATATCAGAGGCGGTCTTGCAACCAAGCACAAGTACGAGGAGCAAAAAAAGTAGCGGCCGTAAAAGCCGCTGTTTGTGCTGTCGTGTGTTCTAAACACCAAACAGTCCCTGCGTAACCACAGCAGTCCCCCTGCCTGATACTTCAAGGCTTACGGTTTCCGCAGCGTCAAAAATCATCAGAAACTGACCGCCGTCTTCAAGGCTTTGCTGCACGCCGTTCACAGTAATATGCGCATATTCGCCGCGCAGGAATATTCCCGCAAAGCCGCTCCGGTATTCACTCTGAGGCAAAAGCGTGATTTTTTTTGCATTTTCATCAAGTCTTACAGCCTCCATGGAGCCTCTGCCGCCCTTTCGGAGCATCAGGTTATAGTCCGTAACCTTCCCGAAGCTTACAGTGGCAGTGCCGCCGTCAAATGCATCCCGTTCATATGGTTTAAGAGAAATCTCTCTGTCATTGCCGTAGACAAGCCTCGCGCTTCCCTCAAGTATCATCAGCCATCTGTCATAATCGGGCAGATGGGTAAATTCAGACCGGTCTGTATCGACTGTCGCAGAGCTGAGCCTGAATAAGAAATTTCTCTCACCGTATGATGAATCTTCGGGGTATACGGCAATCTGAGTTGTGGTGCCTCCTGACCACACTCCTGTCTCAAAATCCTCCGGTTTTATTATCCTGAATTCCATCATGCTCACCTCAAATATCCTGTAAAACTTCCTGCGGCGGCACATCCAGTCTTTCGGGATGTCTGAGATTTGCCTTGAGGATTTTCATCGCGGAGGCAAAATAGAATCCGTCGCAGATTCTCTCGTCAACCGAAAACGTATAGTCAACGTATTTTCGTTTTGTCACATTGCCGTCAGAACTCATTTCGTATTCGGTTCTCTTAGGTCCTATGCTGCAGAATACCGGCACATTGCCAAGGTTGTAAAGATGGTGATGAATAGCCGGTATGCCAAGTGACCCCATCGATGTTACAAACAGACTGCCGTGAAACGGGCTGACCTTAAGCAGTGATTTGGGCAGAAGTCCAAAATAGTCTAAAAGCCTGATAAACCAGAATGAGAATTTTTTAATAAGTCCGGGTATATAATTAAGTATTCTGGCTGTATTGTCAAAATCGCTGTCAAGATCTCCGCCCTTGTTTTCATCTATGACCGCTTTCATCTTGCGGTATATATCCGTTGCCGTATCTGCGGCGTCGAATTCAATTTTTACAACTGTATCGGGCGATTCGATTGTCATTTCTTTTTTGATGTCGATATTCACCTCGATATTGTTTCTTGCATAGATTTTCTGGCCCGATATGAACCTGTTGACCGCAGGTCTTTGGGATACCACTCTGACATATGAAGCCAGCATCACATGAAGCACTCCAAAGCCCTTGTATCCCTGTTTTCTTTTTTGTCTGACATATTCTTCAAGCCTTGTGACCTCAACCTTGTCAAAAATAAGGTTTGTGGCATCGTTTCTGTGCACCATTATATAAGGCTCTATCCGGTGCATGGGCGAAAGTTTTCTGAGAAGTCTGCCGTCCGACCTGTCGCACAGACGCCTCCTATACTGTTTTTCACTCATAAGTATTCCTTCCTCCAATGCTAATACATATAGATTCTGAGACCTCCTCTACCTGTATTTCTTTTTCCTTTTGACTCTACCATTACACATGCCTCTGTTTCCGGCATTGCTTCGGCATACTGTGCTCCGATACCTATGAGCGTACCAAGACCAGATGGAGTTACCAGTTCGGTTGCTGCGTCTACCCTCTCAAAGCGGTAATCGCAGGCTTTGCGCATAGCCATAACTGCCGGTACCGGTACCGGAATCTCGCCATGACTGCATTGGATAAAGCCATGACCGTCACAAATAGTGCCGCAGTAGATTTCTTTTATCTGAAGTCTGTCAAGACAGAACGCCACACCCATAATATTGAGTATGGCCTCATCTCTCCCTACCTCATGGAAATGAGTTTCTTCCGTTAAAGTTCCGTGAACCTCGGCCTCCGCCTCTGCAATTGTCTGATAAATGCTGCAGGCGATCTGCTTTGCGTTGTCACTCAGTCCGGAGTTTAATATCATTTCCTTTATTTCAATGTAGCTCCGGTGGGAATGTGCATCGCAATGCTGCCCGCCGCAGCAGCCGCCACTGCATGGAACTGCGCCTTTTAGCGCTTCTGCTATCTCCCCGGAGGGCACACCCAGCGCTGCAAGGCCGTTTAACACCATATCTCCACTTATTCCGTTGCTGCAATCAAAATACAATTTATTCATGTCTACCTCTGTTAATCATTGAAGCAGTATAGGCTGCTCCGAATCCGTTATCTATATTAACCACGCTTATGCCGTTGGCACAGCTGTTGAGCATGGACAAAAGCGCTGCAAGACCGTTAAAGCTGGCGCCGTAGCCTATGCTTGTGGGAACCGCTATGACAGGCACGTCCACAAGGCCTCCCGTTACAGAGGCCAGCGCGCCTTCCATTCCGGCGCATACTATAACGACATTGGCGCTCCTTATCTCCTCAAGACTGTCAAACAGTCTGTGTATTCCGGCAACTCCCACATCATATATCCTGCTGACATTGTTGCCGAGGATTTCGGCGGTTACTGCCGCTTCTTCGGCCACGGGGATGTCAGATGTCCCCGCCGTTATAACCGCGATTGAGCCTTCTCTTTGCCTGTGCTGCCCTGAGACTGCGATGATTCGCGCCTGCTCAAAGTATTCTGCCTCGGGTATACGCTCTCTGACCGCTCTGTAATTTGCCTCTGTCGCTCTTGTGCCCATAACAGTATTGTTTTTTTGCCACAGCAGCTCCATTATTTCCGCTATCTGGCTGTCTGTCTTGCCCTGACAGAAAACCACTTCAGGATAGCCTGTCCGGAGACTTCTGTGATTGTCTATTCTGGCAAACTCCATATTTTTGAACGGCAGCTCCTTTAGCAGCTCTGCCGCCTCCTCACATGAGATTTTATCGGCTCTGATATCCTCACAGAGCCTCAGTAAATATTCTTTATCCATCAATCCTGCCCCTGAACTGTTTTTCTGCGGCCTCCGCCGTATGAAGCATCAGAATGCCTGATGTGACTCCTCCCACTCCTCCGGGTACAGGCGTTACTGCACCTGCCGCTTCAGAAACCTCTTCAAAATCCGCATCTCCGCACATACTGCCGTTTTCGTCCACATTGATACCCACATCTATTACTGTCTGCGCACTGTTTGTGTGCTGTTTTTTTACTGTGCCGGGTCTGCCTGAGGCAACTGCAAGTATATCGGCCTGTCTGCAGATTTTCTCCATATCGGAAGGCGCCGTACCTGTATGGCATATGGTTACTGTGGCGTTTTGTTTCATCAGCATCATGGCAAGGGGCCTGCCGACTACAAGGCTCCTGCCTACCACCGCAGCTCTCCGGCCTTTAACAGGTATATCATAATAATCAAGTATCTCCATGCAGGCTCTGGCCGTGCAAGGCGGAAATCCTGTATCCATGCCTGTAAACACACCTGCCAGCGACAGATTTGTAATACCGTCTATATCTTTTGCAGGTAATATGCTCTGACCTGCTGCCGCATCATCTATATGTGACGGCAGCGGCCTGAAAAGAAGTATGCCGTTTATATCATCGTCACTGTTGAGCTTCTTTATTTCGGCAATAAGCGCCTCCTGTGATATTGTTTCGGGAAATACTGCATTTTTTATTTTTATTCCTGATTTTTCCGCACGTTTTGCTGCGCTTCTCTCATAGGCTATGTCGCTTTCGTCAGCGCCCACTCTGACTATTGCAAGCTGAGGGTGTATGCCCTGCTGCACGAGGTTTTGAACCTTGGCTTTTGTTTTCTGTATAATAGCATCCGCAACCGGTTTGCCTTTTAATAATCTTGCGCTCATTTTCTTATCTCCCTGCAGACTTCTTCAAATATTTCCTCTGCCATATCGGAATATTTTTCTATCAGCATGTCCGCTTTTTTGTCAAGCGCTTCTGCAAACTCTCTATCATGCATAAGCTTTGTGTTTACGTATACATTAAGTGAAGCTCCCTTGAGAGCCGCTCTGCATATTATGGCACCTACTCCCGCATCGCTTACTGCAAGGCTGTTGCCTTTTGCGGCAAATTCCCTGTGAAGCTCTATCGCCTCACCGCATTTTTCCATTATCTCAAGAGGTGCGCTGCAGGCAAGTTTGAGGCACTCCTCCATAACCTGCCGTTTTGCTTCTTTCTGCTCCGGTGTTTCTTTTGGCATGCCGTATGCCTTTGCAAGCGGAGCAAAAGCTTCGGCATCTTTATCAACAAGCTCAAGAAGCTGCATTCTCAAATCTGCTGCCCTGTCCATAAGATCCCGCATATGATCTTCGACCTCTGCGTATTTTTTTTTGCCTGCGGTAAGTGAACCTACCATGTTGCCAAGGGCTACGCCTACAGCCCCTGCAAGTGCCGCAGCGCTGCCGCCGCCGGGTACAGGAGTTCCCAACGCCAGAATTTCCGTAAATTCACTGCAGGATTTCTTTGTATAACTCATATATCTGCCCTCTCATTTCTGTAATCTGTCACACTTACGCACTATTATACAACATAGCACGGTTTAGGGCAATACCGGTATATGGTCTGGGCGACGCAGCAGGGCAATGTGAAATTTATTTTTTCAGTTTACACAGCGTAATACGAAAGCGATTTCAGGCAGGCAATCCTCCCGATACAGCAGGCTGCCCGAACCGCTTTCCGTCGTCTGGTCTTTATCTGACACGGCATTTGCACATCCTGCTGCCGTTTTTGTCACAGCAGGCGCCGCAGATTCCCTCTCCGCAGCATATGCTGTAGTTGTTCAGAAGCGCAAGCTGAAGCTTCCCGCTGCAGTTTGCTTCAAAGAACTTCTCAAAATACTCCGAGGTTGCTATAACAGCGCTGCTGTAATTTTCAAGCTCCCTCACCATGCTGTGTTTTTCTCTGTTAAGATCTATATATCTGAGCCTGCCTCTGAAATTCCGCGGCATATAGTCTCTGACAAGTTCCTGACAGATTTTGTCCGTATCGATGTAGATATCGCAGCCCGGATATGAATTTACAAAATGAGCTGCGGCGGCAAAACCTGTACCTTTTGATATTACCGCAATAGGGCCTTCTGCTTTTACGGCATTTTCAATGCCTATTATGCCGTTTCGGAATATTCCCCTTACCGAAAGGGATTCCGTTTCTTCAAATATCATTTTGCTTTTGGCGGATATTTTTTTTACTGCGATGTGTATATGCCCTTTTGCTGTATCACATCCCATAACCGATACCGGCATACCATACCAGCCGGAACATTCCGGTTTTTTTACTGAAACAAAGCTTCCCGGCACAAGCGCTTTTATTGCAAACCCTTTGCCTGTATCAAGCGCCAGAACGCAGAGATCCTCCATATACTGTTTTTTGCTTATTATCCGGGCTGTGAAATCATTTCGTCCCGCCTGTATTTTTTCTCCGTTCTGATGAAATTCGTTGAACACGCATACGCCTTTCCAGTCGCAGTCACAGTAATCTTTACCTGCCAGTCTGCTGCAGTAAATGCAGTCGCCTGTTTCGGCAAGATAACACGGGCAGTTTTCTGTGCCCGCATCTATACAACCGTATTTCAGGTCACTCACTCCTC